>NZ_JBFMKP010000032.1:0-65279 GCF_040786235.1 Aquimarina discodermiae | reverse complement strand
AGGATTGCGTGTGCCTTTTTAAAACACATCTTTTAATCCTAAAATTGAAAAAAATCAACAAAAACCATAATGGATGAAAAAGAAAATCGCCTAAAAATAACTTTTTAGACGACCTCTTTGTAAATAAAACAAATATTTTATTTTTCGAATTGTTTAAAATTCTCATTAAAAGAATTTACTAATTCTTTTGCTTTTGTGTCATATGCCTCTTTGTCTTCCCAGGTGTTTCTAGGGTTTAAGATTTCTGATGGTACATCAGGACAGTTTTGTGGTACATTAAGGTCAAAATGTTGGTCTATTGCATATTCTACATCATCAAGTTTTCCTTCTAATGCAGCATTGATCATTGCACGAGTATATTTTAACTTCATACGACTTCCAGTACCATAGGCCCCACCGGTCCAACCAGTATTCACCAACCATACGTTAGCTCCTGTTTTCTCGATTTTTTCCATTAGCATGTTTCCGTACTCCTGTGGATGTAATGGCATGAAAGGAGCTCCAAAACAAGCAGAGAAACTTGGTAGTGGTTCGTTTACTCCAGCTTCAGTTCCTGCAACTTTAGCAGTATATCCGCTAATAAAATGATAAGAAGCTTGTTCTTTGGTAAGCTTAGAGATCGGAGGTAGTACTCCAAAAGCATCTGCTGTTAAGAAAAAGACATTGGTAACATCTTTACTTCTACTAGGAACTTTAATATTTTCTATATGATGAATAGGATAACTTACTCTTGTATTTTGAGTGATGCTAACGTCGTTATAATCAACATTTCCGCTTTCATCCAAAATAATGTTTTCTAGTAAGGCACCTTTTTTAATGGCTCCGTAAATTTCTGGTTCTTTCTCAGAAGAAAGATCAATTACTTTTGCATAGCAACCTCCTTCAAAGTTAAAAACTGTATTTTCTTCGGTCCATGCATGTTCGTCATCACCAATAAGTTTTCTCTTAGGATCTGTAGATAATGTTGTTTTACCCGTTCCAGAAAGCCCAAAGAATAAAGAGGTTTTTCCGTCTTCACCTTCGTTTGCAGAACAATGCATTGGTAAACAATTGTGTTCTACAGGAAGAATGAAATTCAAAGCAGAAAAAATACCTTTTTTGATTTCTCCTGTATAACCTGTTCCTCCTATTAAAGCAATTTTTTTCGAAAAATTAAGAATCGCAAAATTATGTTGTCTTGTCCCATCAACTTCCGGGTCTGCCATAAATCCTGGTGCATTTACGATCAACCAATCTGGACTAAAAGATTCTAGCTCTTTTGTCTCTGGTCTCAAGAACATGTTGTAAGCAAACATATTAGACCATGGATACTCATTAAGTACTCTAATATTTAACTTATATTCTGGATCTGCACAGGCATAACTGTCTCTTACGAAAATTTCTTTACCCGAAAGGTATTTGGTTACTTTGTTGTACAATGCATCAAAGGCTTTTTCGTCAAAAGGAATGTTAATATCTCCCCACCATACTTTGTCTTCGGTGATTTGATCTTTAACAATAAATCGATCTTTAGGAGATCGACCTGTAAACTCACCTGTTTTGATTGATAAGGCACCAGATGATGTAATTTTTCCTTGATCATTTTGCACTACTTCTTCTTGAAGTTGTTCAGATGATAACTGATAGCGCATTGTAGCATTTTCAATACCATAGTTCTTTAACGAAAACGTTTTCGTAGTTGGATACAGTGGTTCCATAAAAATATGTTGTGTTTTGTTATGTATGTGCAAAATTATAAATAATAATTACACTAACCGATAAAAAATTTACTTTATCTTAACAAAAGAAATTATACAAAACAACCATCCTAAAATAAGAAGTAAACCTCCCAAAGGGGTAATAAAACCAATACTTGAGAGAGAGATACCTAAAGCTTCATCTATTGTTAAAAGATATATTGATCCAGAAAAAAGAAATGTTCCTCCTACAAACAAATAAAAAATACGTTTTTTAACAGCTTCTGACAATACAGATAGGTTTCCTAAGATAAGACAAACAATGGCGTGATACATTTGATAACGCACTCCCGTAGTAAAAGAATTAACACTCTCGGTATCTACAATTTTTTTTAAACCATGAGCACCAAAGGCACCTAGTAATACAGCGATTAATCCCATTACAGCTGCAGTAATCAAAATTGTTTTATTTATCCCTGTTTTGCTCATAATTGATTATAATAAGAGTTATATTTGAAAGAATAGACACATTATTAGTAAAACTTTAATTAATAGATAACTATTAATAACTTGTTGTTTACGGTATTTATTACATTCGTGTCAAAGTTATCAAAATATTCATACGGTATGCGCAAAATTCTAGTTATAGGTGCGGGTAAATCTACGGGAGTATTAATTAAATATTTTCAGAATAAATCTAAGTCAGAAAATTTACATATTACTATTGGTGATATTTCTATTGAGAGTGCAAAGAAACTTGAAGCTGGTCATGCTAACACAACAGCAATCGCCTTAGATATTTTTAATCAAGAATTAAGAGAGAAAACTATTTTGGATGCAGATATAGTGGTATCCATGCTTCCCGCTCGTTTTCATATAGAGGTTGCCAAGGATTGCCTTCGATATGGTAAATGTATGGTTACCGCCTCGTATGTAAGCCCAGAAATGCAAGAATTAGATAAAGAAGCTCGTGAAAAGGGTCTTGTGTTTATGAATGAGATAGGAGTAGATCCTGGGATAGATCATATGAGTGCTATGCAGGTAATAGATCGTATTAGAAATCAAGGCGGAAAACTAATTCTATTCGAATCTTTTACAGGCGGGTTGATTGCTCCAGAAAATGATACCAATCTTTGGAACTATAAATTTACATGGAATCCACGTAATGTGGTAGTGGCAGGACAAGGAGGTGCTGCAGAGTTTTTACAAGAAGGAGCTTATAAGTATATACCCTATCACAAACTATTTAGAAGAACAGAGTTTCTTGAAGTAGAAAACTATGGCCGTTTTGAAGCGTATGCTAATAGAAATTCTTTAAAATATCAGGAGATTTATGGGTTAGACGATATACTAACCCTTTATAGAGGTACGATGCGTAGAGTAGGTTTTTCTAAAGCCTGGAATACTTTTGTACAGTTGGGGATGACAGCAGATGACTATAAGATTGTTAATTCTGAAAAAATGAGTTATCGGGATTTTACAAATTCTTTTTTGGCGTATTCTCCTACAGATTCTGTAGAACTTAAATTGCGACATTATCTCAAGATTGATCAAGATGATATTATGTGGGATAAACTACAAGAATTAGATCTTTTTAATCCTGATAAAAAAGTGGGAATCCCTAACGCCACGCCTGCTCAAATTCTTCAGAAAATTTTGATGGATAGCTGGACATTGGATAAAGATGATAAAGATATGATTGTAATGTATCATAAATTTGGGTATGAAATTAATGGGGAACGAAAACAAATTGATGCTACCATGGTGAGTATAGGAGAAGATCAAACCTATACAGCAATGGCAAGAACAGTTGGCTTACCGGTTGCAATGGCAACTATACGAATCCTAAATAGACAAATTACACAACCAGGTGTGCAAATACCTATTCGAGAAGAAGTGTATACTCCGATATTAAAAGAACTTGAAGAGTATGGAATCGTATTTAATGAAAAAGAATGTGAGTATTTGGGGTATAATCCTAATGGTGTAAAATAATAATGAATAAAAGATGACAACTGATAATTTGCAACTAGTAAGGTTGTTTTTATTTCGATTATAGATTAATAGTTATGTTTTAGTTGTTATATGAAACTTGTAAAGTAATGAAGGGGCAAAATGATAATTTAGTACTTGATGGTATAGATAAAGAAATCTTGCGTAGTCTGATGGAAAATGCTCGAAAACCTATTCTAGAAATCGCTAGAAAAGTGGGGGTATCGGGTGCTGCAATTCACCAAAGACTTCGTAAACTGGAGGCATCTGGATTGATAGCAGGATCCAAATTTATTATTGATCCCAAAGTGTTGGGATATAAGACAATGGCTTTTGTTGGGGTTTATTTGGATAAGGCAGTTAGCAATCCTAAAGCAGTAAGGCAGTTACAAGATATTCCCGAAGTAATAGAATGTCATTATACAACTGGTAACTGGTCTATATTTATTAAAATTCTATGTAAAGATAATGAGCATTTGATGAATGTATTAAATAAAAACATTCAGGCAATAGATGGTGTATCAAGAACAGAGACGTTTATATCTTTAAACCAGCAAATTAATCGGCAGATTAAGATATAAAAAAGTAACACTACAATAGATGTGATCTGTTGTTTTTAATTTATGTTTTTGAACAAGCTATAAGATTGCTTGGCAATTTCAAGCTCCTCGTTTGTTGGGATTACAAGAATCTTTACTCTAGAAGATGGTGTGTTAATACCTCTTATTTCTTTTGATTTTATTAGATTCTTTTGTTCATCAAGTTCTATGCCCAGGTATGTTAATTTGTCACATGCCAATTTCCTGATAGTATTAGAGTTTTCTCCTATTCCTGCGGTAAAAACAATTGCATCCAGACCATTCATTATAGCAGCATAGGCTCCTATAAATTTTTTAATACGATAGGCGTTCATAACCAACGCTTTTTGGCAATTAGCGTTTCCTTTATTTGCTTCGGACTCTATATCACGTAAATCACTATGACCTGTAAGGCCTATCATCCCGCTTTGCTTTTGCAATAATGAATATACTTGATCTACCGTATGTCCCAAATCTTTTAGCATATAAAATATGACAGCGGGATCTATATCACCAGATCTGGTTCCCATAATCAATCCATTCATAGGAGCAAAACCTAAAGAGTGATCGATACATATGCCGTCTTTAATCGCAGTCATACTGCAACCATTACCAAGATGTATGGTAATGATTTTAGAATGTTCTTTTTCTAAGTATTCGATTGCTTTTTCAGAAACATATTTATGACTAGTACCATGAAAACCATAGGCTCTAATTTTGTGTTCATCAAGATAATTTTTAGGAATCGCATACCTATAAGCTTCTTCAGGCATCGTTTGGTGAAACGCAGTATCAAAAACAGCAACTTGTAATGCTTCTGGAAATATTTTTTCTGACACCAGAACTCCTTCTAAATTTGCCGGGTTATGTAATGGGGCTAATGATGAAAGCTCTTTAATTTTTTGTTTTACCTTATCTGTAATCTCTACTGTTTCAGAAAATGAGCTACCGCCATGTACCACTCTATGTCCGATTACTGAAATATCCGAAGTTGATTTGATTACTCCAGTATTTTTATCTAACAACAGATGAGCAATTAAATTCAAGCCTACTTTATGATCTTTAATCACATGTTCTTGTTCGATATCATGGGTATCAGTTTTATAACTTATGTTGGCGTCATCCAATCCAATTCGTTCAACCAATCCAGAACAAATAACATTTTTCTGTGGCATGTTAAACAGTTGAAATTTTATAGAAGAGCTTCCTGAGTTTATTACTAGTATTTGCATTGTCTTTATTTAAATAGGAACAAGTATAATTTTTTAGAGCCCCTGGGCTTGTATTGCGGTAATAATAACGGTGTTGTACACATCTTCGACAGTACACCCTCTGCTTAGATCATTTACAGGCTTATTTAATCCCTGTAACATAGGGCCAATTGCCAATGCACCAGTTTCTCTTTGTACTGCTTTGTATGTATTGTTACCAGTATTTAGATCTGGAAAAATTAGGACACTGGCATTACCTGCGACTTCAGAATTTGGGAGCTTACTTTTACCTACTTTAACATCTACTGCAGCATCGTATTGTATAGGACCTTCAATTTTAAGCTCAGGATGTTTTTTTCTAACGATATCGGTAGCTTTTCTTACCGTCTCTACATCTTCTCCCTTGCCAGAAGTACCAGACGAGTAGGATAGCATTGCAATTTTGGGTTCAATCCCAAATGCTTCTGCCGATTGTGCTGAAGAAATTGCTATTTCTGCCAATTCTTCTGCGTTTGGGTTAGGGTTAATAGCACAATCTCCAAATACAGATACCCTATCTTCCAGACACATAAAAAATATAGAAGAGACTACTTTTACAGTAGGTTTGGTTTTAATGAATTGTAGTGCTGGTCGTATCGTATGTTGGGTGGTATGAACCGCTCCAGAAACCATACCGTCTGCATGACCTTTATAAATCATCATGGTTCCAAAATAAGAGACATCTGCCATCATATCTCTAGCCATGTCCATATTTACATTTTTATGTTTTCGCAATTCATAAAAAGTGGAAACATAATCTTCGTAGTGAGGAGATTTTACAGGCGAAATGATATTTACCTTCTTAAAGTTAATTTGCAAATCTAATTTAGAAGCTTTGTCTTTTATTTTTTTTGCATCTCCTATTAGTGTTATGTCAACAACATCGGAAGCAAGTAAGCGATGAGTTGCTTTTAAAATTCTTTCATCAGAACCTTCGGGCAATACGATATGTTTTTTATGTAATGAGGCACGTTTTAGTAAATTGTACTGAAACATGCTTGGTGTCATGCTATTGGATTCGAAAGTGATAAGAGGGTCAATTAAACGATCTGCATTAACATAGTTCTCAAAAGTATCTATAGATGTATCTATTTTATGTAGATTATCGGCATAGATTTTTGATTTTATTGCACCTATTTGATTGGTAATAGAAAAAGTTCCTTGTTTTACAGATATAATAGGAACCGATAAAGAGACCCCTTCTATTAGTTTTAGAATGGGTTCTTCTGGCATAATACCTCCTGTAAGTATAATGGCCGAAATTTTAGGGTAATTGTCAGAGATATTTGCTTGTAAAGCTCCTAAGATAATATCTGCTCGATCTCCCGGTGTGATAACTAGACTGTTGTCTTTTAGGTGTGTTAGGTAATTTCGTAACTGCATGGCGCCCACCCCAAAGCTACCGGCTTGATTGTTAAGGAATTTTTTGCCAAAAAGGACTGTGCCATTTAATTCTTCACAAATCTCTTTAATAGTTGGGTGAATTAAAGAATCTATTTTAGGGATGACTATTTGTTCGGTATCTGTTCCCAGGTCTTTTTCTAACCTGATTTTTAGCTCGTTTTCAGATTCTTTTTCTACTTTATTAGCAATTACGGCAATTACTTCTACATCTTTGCCGCTAAATGTATCATATGCCAGTTTGAGATTGGCTGCAATTTCATTTTTGGTTTTATCCATTCCGCTGGCAACAAGAATTGAAGGAATTCCAAGGTTTTTTGCAATAACTACATTAATATCAAACTCTATCACATTACTTTCATCAGAAAAATCGGTACCTTCTATTAGAATAAAATCAAACCTTTCCTCTAAGCTTTTATATTTTTGAATAATTCCGTTGATAATATCTCCGGATTTTCCCTGATTGTATTTTTGTAGCACTTCGCTTCTGGTAAATGCATATGCATTTTCATAGTTGATATCCAGTTCGAAATAGGTAGTTACGGTTTGGATGTGATTATCGATGCTATTCGGTTTAGGATCATCTATAATAGGTCTAAAATAGCCTACCTTTGCAACTTTACCCAGTAACATTCTCATCAAACCTAAAACAACGATAGATTTACCACTATTAGGTTCTATGGTCGCAATATATACGGCTTTACTCATATTTGAATTTTAAGTAAAAACAACTTTTAGTGTTGTTTAGAAAAATGTAAAAAAACTTCTTTCCCTTTTTCTGAAATATAAATAATATCGGTGTAAATATTACTACCCGATGAGGCATTTTTTTAAACTTAACTAAGGCATGAAAAATGTATATTTTTAATATTCTAAAAAAGATACTTAGACATGTTTGATCGACTGTTTTGAAAATGAAGAATGTGTATTTGTTTCTAATAAAAAACAAAGCCTACTAATAGGATTATCCTAAGCAGGCTTTGTCAAACTAACCAATCAATTATTGAAAAAACTTAGCGTTACAATATAGCTTCAATAACACTACATTACTTTTAAATCTTAATTTTTTTCCACTTAGAGTCAGCTTTCTTTTTCAATTTCACAGCATCTTCTTTTTCCCATTTTTTTAAAGTATTTATCCCCCAGGAATTATAGAATAAATACAATTTGTCATCCCGTATCTCGAAGGTATTGGGATTTATATCTACTTTTTCCCCGTTAATAGCGATTGCATAAGCGCAATAACCTCCATATTGGGGAATATACTTATTTGGATTGCTTTTAAACTTTTTCAGATTCTCTTGACTTGCAAACTTGTATTTTACATTGTCATGTGTTGCAATAAACTTATTACTACCTTTTACCGCTTTTTTGTTAAAATATTCTGTTACATCATATCCTTTTGCTACATAACTCTTGCTAGTATTGTAATTTTCGTTTTGAGCAGATAAGGTAAACCCCAATCCAATAAATAATATGATTAAATATTTTTTCATAACGCTAAATCTATTACTAACACTTACTTAGACGAGGAAAAAACGGCTCCTTACAATTTTAACACACTTTTAGTATTTCTGGTAATTATAATAGAAAGTTGGTGGTTTCTGGATAAGGTACTAACGCGCTTATTAATAAGCTAATGCTGTCTTTTGCAATTAAGGTGATCGAAATCAAGGTTGCAGTTATCACAATAGAAGAAGCAATGTTGTTTTGTTGAATGTCTTTAAATTCATTCACTCCTTTGGTAAGTGCCGAGAAAAGTAAAAAAACAGAAGTATTAATAAGAATTGCAAAGAGAAATCCAATAAATAGATAAAGACCCGAATATTGAATGATTTTTATAAAGGTAATTTGGTTTTCTCCAGACATAGAAAGTCGTACCATATTGGTAATCGATGGGATAATTTCTCCCAAAATGATTCCTACAGATAATATAATGCCCGCAGTAAATATCGAAAAAGCCATATTTTCTTTTCTGATCGAGTCATTTTTGAAGAACGCTTTTTGTAAAATCTTAAATGATATAAATAAGATGAGTACAGAAACTACAATTGCTAAAGCTATTTCGATAAAGGCTAAGGTTAATAGTTTTGCTTGCATAATTTTTTATGTGTTAGTTAATACGATATTCCAATGTTTTATATTGTCAAAATTATTAGGAAGTACTCCTAGTGTAAAATGCTTGTTTGTTGTTTCCCAAACATAGTATCGTTTTCCGTTTAATGTTTTATAAAGTCCTTTTGCAGGAATATGAAGCCCAAGTATCGAATGCCTGTAATAGTCACTATTAAGGATTGCTACTTCGTATCCAAAATGACTAAGTATAGCATAAATTATGACAGTGCGTGTATCACAATCTCCTTTCAGGTTACCCATAAAACCAATGGGATTTTGGATTCCGTATGGGATATCACCAATACAACATTCGTTACATTCTTCTAAGACCTTTCGAATAGATGCCTCATATTGCTCTGGCGAAGCACAGGCAGCTTCAAAAACAAATGAATATCGAATGTCTTGTATAAAGGTTACTACCATTTCGGCAAACTCGAACTGATTGAGTTTCTTTTCACTTTTTATAACTGCTAACTCTTTAATAATTAAATCTAATTTAGGAGTGTCGGTAGTAGCTAGATATTGGTAGAGTTTCCCCCAGGAAGAAAACCTGTTTTTTTGAGTATAGTTTGCATATTGTTTTTTAGAACTAATATAATCTTGTTCTCTAACAGAAAAATTTCCTGTAAAAGAATTTCCATAATTATCCTTCCATTTTCTGGTTTGTTGAAGCATTACTATAGAATCTCCTTTTTCAAAAACTTTTTTACGATGAATATTTTCTGAAACATCATATTGCTGATTATTGATATGTGTTGGAATCGTACTGAAGAGATATCGTATGCCAAAAATAACAATCATTAGTAGCGTGCTATATCCTACATATCTCCATCGAAATCTTTTATTGGTGGTTTGATATTTTCCTAATACCCACGAAATCGAAAATAACAGCAGTACAAAACATGTAAACAATGAAAAAGGCAGGAGGCTTTGCAGTAAACCACTTCCTATAAGAGCAATTAATAGTATTGCAGGAAATGTAAAACAACCTAATTTATTTTTTGTTTCCATAATTATAGAGCCATAAGATTACATCCTCTAATATCACTATGATCAAATCTTCCTAGCACCTCAAAACCATTATTAGCATGTGTTTTTCCAAGATCTTGGGTAGCAATAAAAGCACAGGAATTGATATTGGCCAAATCTATAATGTTAATACCTCCTGTTTTTTCATTACCCATTAGGGATAAAGCGTCTTCTGGATTTCTAATCGAAATTTTCATCCACGGAGGAGTGTAAAAAACACCATCTTTTTTAGAATAGGCTTGTGATAGTAATTCGGTCATACCATATTCGCTATGTATTTGAGAAGTTTTTAAGCCATCTTTAAGATGTTGATGTAGCTCCTCTCGAATCATTTCTTTTCTTTTTCCTTTCATACCACCAGTTTCCATAACGACTACATTTTGGGGTAAAGAAAGATCATATTGTTCTGCTAAATCAAGTAATGCAAAGGAAACTCCTAATAAAAGGGTTTTTTTATTTTCTGAAATTAATTGCCGAAGTGTATGTACCAGTTCTTTACTATTATTTAAATAGAAACCACTTTCCTTATGATTACTATCATTAATGAGTCGCTCTGCCATATAGACCAAGGAGGATCCTTCTCTTTCTAAATAAGATGGTAAAAGTGCTAATACTACATAGTCACTAATTTCTCCATAAAAATATTGAAACCCTTTTAAGAAACTTTTTTCATACAAAATAAGGTCACTAACATAATGTTTACTGGTGATGCTTCCTGTAGTGCCACTACTAGTAAAAACTTTATAGTTAGGGGTATAGGAGCTCACAACCTTTTCTTGTTTAAAAAATTGAATGGGTAAATAAGGAATGTCAATGAGTTGCTTTACAGAAGTTTTAGTAATTCCCAAAAGATTGCAAAAGCGTTGATAAACTGGGTTGTTTATATATTGGTAACGAAAGACCCGTAATGTGATTTCTTCAAAATCAGAATCATTTTGAATAGAAAAAATGGTTTCGTCTAGCATAAAGTGTCTTCAACAAATTTTGTTGAACAAAGGTATGAAAAACAAGTAATTCTTTTAGGTGTCTTTTTGTATGAAATATAAAGAGTGTACCTCCAAAAAACATTGGAAATATGGCGAAATAAAGCTAAAAGAATAAAGCAGCGCTAATTCCTGACAAATTTTCGAGTTGCTTTTTGATTGCCTTCTTTAATTTGAATTGCATAAACACCCTGAGGTAAAGAAGAAATATCTAATTCATTTCCTATCAAAACTTTAAATAGAATTTGCTCTCCTAAAACGGTAGAAATACGAACCGTTTTGGTTAAGTTTTTTTCAGATGTAATATATAGCTTATCCCCAGTAGAAGGGTTTGGGTATATTCTCAATCCTTCGATTTTAGAGGATTTTTGTCGTTCCGTCGTATCAACTTGTGCTTGCATTTCCGTAGTAAACGAAAAACAAACAATGCCGATAAATATAAGTAGTAAGTAGATTTTTTTCATACAAAAATTTATTTCGGGGGAATAAATATACAACATAATAATTAAAAAAATAACAAAAAAAACACTTAGTTAATTGTTAAAGATTGATTTGACGGTTATTACGTACATCGTATGCGGTTTTTTCTTATTTTATAGTGTTACATTCTATAAAAAATAATCAGTGTTAATTCATCAAAACTATTGCACTTTTGTTTTGTGAAACAAAAATAATACCAGATATTTGGGTTATTATGAAGTTATAGAAGAATTATCCACATAATTGTCGCCCTGACAACCTTTTAACTTTGAAGATTATACCTTCAGGTCTGTTTTCATATTCTTTTTTTAATTTATAATTCTTTATAGTCATATGACTCAAAATAAACTTACAATAACTCGACTTTTTTCATTTTTTAAAAGTGCAATAAACGGCAAAGAACAAGTATTTACTTCGGGTAGTATTCGTAAAGCAGTGTTTATGCTTTCGGTACCGATGGTGCTTGAAATGATGATGGAATCCATTTTCTTTTTGGTAGATGCTTATTTTGTATCGAGTCTGGGAGCCAATGCAATTGCTACAGTGGGCTTAACAGAATCGGTACTTACACTAGTGTATGCAGTAGCTATTGGACTTAGTATGGGAGTTACCGCCATTGTTGCCCGCAGAGTGGGAGAACAGGACCTTGACGGGGCATCGCAAACTGCGGTGCAATCTATTTTTCTGGGAGTCGCCATTGCTATGATTATTAGTTTTATTGGCATTTTTTTTCCAAAAGAAATCCTGGCGCTTATGGGGGGCGAACCAGACCTTGTAGAAGAAGGGTATCGATATACCCAGATATTATTAGGGGGTAACGTAACCATTATGTTGCTGTTTTTGATCAATGCCGTATTTCGAGGGGCAGGAGATGCCTCTGTAGCGATGCGGGTGCTTATATTTTCTAATGTGCTCAATATCATTTTGGATCCCATATTTATATTTGGTTGGGGACCCGTTCCTGCTTTTGGAGTACAAGGAGCCGCTATTGCTACCACCATTGGTAGAGGTAGTGCGGTGGTGTTTCAGTTACTTATTCTTTTTTATGGGTGGAGCAAGATTAAAATGACCTTAAAAGACATGGTTTTTAGAGCGCAAATCATGCTAAGGCTTATCAAAGTATCACTGGGGGGTATCGGGCAGTTTATTATTGGTACCTCGAGCTGGGTGTTTTTGATGCGTATTATGGCCGAGTTTGGTAGTGAGGTATTAGCAGGATATACTATAGCTATACGCGTATTGATGTTTACCTTGATGCCATCGTGGGGGATGAGTAATGCGGTGGCAACATTAGTAGGGCAGAATCTGGGTGCAAAAAAACCAGAACGAGCAGAACAATCCGTTTGGAAAACCGGTAAATACAACGCCTGGTTTATGCTTTTTGTATCGGCATTTTATTTGCTTTTTGCAGAGGAAATCCTAAAAATATTTAGTGAGGATAGCGAGGTCATCTCTTATGGAGCACTAAGCTTACGAATTATAGCAGCAGGTTATGTCTTTTATGCTTATG
This sequence comes from Aquimarina discodermiae, assembly GCF_040786235.1. NCBI lineage: Bacteria > Pseudomonadati > Bacteroidota > Flavobacteriia > Flavobacteriales > Flavobacteriaceae > Aquimarina > Aquimarina discodermiae. Next base: position 52,265 of record NZ_JBFMKP010000032.1, on the reverse strand, counting down.
GGATGGTGATTACCCAATCGTTTAATGGTGCAGGAGATACCAAAACTCCGACCATTATCAATTTCTTTTGTTTTTGGATATTTCAGTTACCGTTTGCGTATTTGGCAGCGTTGATATTTGATTGGGGGGTGCATGGTGTCTTATGGGCCATTACCTTTGCTGAGGTACTGATTGCGGTTATCGGGATTGTTTGGTTTAGAAAAGGAAAATGGAAAGAGGTGAAGGTTTAGAGGTCGTTGAACTATAATAGTATAAAAACCTCCATCTACTTTATAGATGGTAACTGATTTTATGTATTCTGTTTGTTATTCTACTATCATTACTGAGACTTTGATGAGTTGTAAAACTATTTTTTAGAATATTTTCTTTTATATAAGAATACTCCAATAATAACGATAAGCAGTAGGGTTAAGATTTAATGTAAAGTAGTATTACTGGATATTTATACGTGCCAAAACCAACGGAGAAGCAAAATATGCAACTTATATGGGCAATCTAAATGCGTTGATCAACCAATACAATCAATCGGTAGAACGAAGACTTAACGGAAACGTCAATACTAATCAAGACCTTACCGATGATATTGTTGTAAATGAAGAAGAGTAGTTGCTTTTATAGAGTAAAAACACAACCCGGACTACCTTTTGGTAGCCCGGGTTTTTATATGTTATACTTGAGAGTTTTTTTTATAGACGAGCGTCTTTCCAAGACCATCCAGATACATCTACAGCAGTACCATTAAATACATTGTCTGTAGGTGCAGTTAAAGGAGTTTCGTCAACAATTACGTTGCCAACAGGACCTTCATCTTTCATGTCAACATTAGTGTCATATCCAGATAGTGATATGTTAGTAAATGTTGCACCAGAAGTTTTCTTAAACTGTAAGGCAGTACCTCCTGTAGTAGAAACGGCAGTAAAGTTAACTAATGAAGGGTTTTCATTAGCACCATCAGCTTCTACAGCAGTAGAGAATCCTTCAATAGTATGAGATACGTAAGTGTTAGTTACTGTACCATTCCACCCTTCTGTCCAGTCTACAGCATCATCTTCATTGTTTTCTAAGTAAAGGTTTGTGGCAGATACAGTTCCTCCAAAAAATTCAACACCGTCATCAGCACCGTTGATCACAGCAATATTTTCTACAGTAGTTCCTGATCCTACCGCGTAGAAAGAAATACCATTGTACTGAGACTCAGAGTTGATTTGAGCACCTGTTCCAATAATTACTAGGTTTTTGATAGTACCAGAACTATCACCATCAGTAGTACCTCCGTAGATAAATCCACCTACTTCGGCAGTAGCATCAACACCAGCAGTAGTTGTAGCATCACCACAGATAGTTAAACCACCCCATCCTTTTGGCTTCTCATTAGCAGAAGAGATTACAACTGGATTTTCAGGAGTTCCGTTAATTTCGATATCTCCTCCTTTTAATACAGCTATATATACTTCAACACCACCATCTCTAGCAGTGATTTTAGTTCCAGCAGGAATGATTAATTTTCCACCAGACTTTACAATGTAAGAACCGTCTAAAAGATATCTTTTAGTTGCATCAAGAGTAACAGTTTCTGTGATTTCTCCTTTTAATACTGTAAATTCTTGTGTAGTGTTGTTTGATTTTACCCAAGCAAAATCAGCAACATCTACAGTAGCAGGAGCAACATAAGATAAATCAGGATTAGAATCTTCTCCCTCAATTTTTACGTTAGTAACAGCACCATTATCTTTATAGTCTATAGAAGTATCATATCCAGATAAAGAAAGACCAGTGATTGTAGCACCTGATTCTTTTTTGAACTGTAAAGCAGTACCTCCTGTAGTAGAAACAGCAGTAAAGTCAACAATTTTAGGATTTTTATTTTCTCCATCTGCTTCAATAGCTGTAGAGAATCCATCTATAGTATGTAATACATAAGTGTTGGTAAGAGTACCATTCCATCCTTCTGTCCAGTCGATAGAATCATCTTCCAAGTTTTCCATGTAGGCATTTGTAACAGAAACAGTTCCACCAAAGAATTCAATACCATCATCTTTACCGTTTAATACAGCTACGTTAGTAATCGACGTACCAGAACCAACTGCATATAATGTTAATCCGTTAAACTGAGACTCAGAGTTGATTTGAGCACCCGCATCACTAATGATTAAGTAGTTAATAGTACCAGAGTTGTCAGTATCATCTGTTCCTCCATATCTAAGTCCACCTACTTCAGCAGTAGCATCGATACCTTCAGTAGTAGTTGCATTACCACAGATAACCAGACCTCCCCAGTCACCAGCTTTACCACTTTCAGACTTCATGATAACAGGTAAGCTAGATGTACCTTGAATATCGATAGATGCACCTTTTTCTACTACGATATAAAGGTCAGAATTTGCTGAAGATTTAGCAGCACTGCTAGGAACAGTAATAGAAGTTCCAGCAGGAATCGTTAATTTAGAACCACTTTTTACAGTATAAGTACTGGTAAGTTTGTAATCTACAGAAGCATCTAATGTAAGATCTTCATTTAAATTTCCTGTTAATTCTGTGTTGTCGTCAGTTGGAGTAGTTGTTCCTCCATCATCGTCCTTGCTACAGCTGGCGATGAAGATCAAATTAAAAGCAACAAGAATAGTCGCTAATTTTGTTAAATGTTTGGTCATTGCTTTAGAATTTAAATTAAAAATTATAACTAAGTGTTAAACTTACTTGTCTTCCCCTGGTATACGATCGAACTGTTTCTTCTGTAGTTACTCCCGTGGTACTAGGTTTAATTAGCTGAGTTCTCTCAATTTTTGGATTTACCAAATTTTTCCCTGATAGACCTAGCTTAAAATGTTTATTCAATTGTTTACTTACTATTAAATCAAGTGTTACAAATCCTTTTTCTATAATTGCATCATTATAAAATTCGTCACCTGCACTTTGAATTTCAGGAGCTCCTAATGCAAACACTTTATCTGATGCATAGTTACCCGAAATAGTAGCTTCAAAAGGATTTTCGGTATTGGTTGTAAAGTTTAAAGAAGTATTTACAATCCAATCAGATGCTCCTTGAAGATCTACTTCTGTTAAGTTGTTGTATCTAAATGTTCTAATAAGGTTCCCCTGATCGTCTCGTTGTTCTTTTAAATCTTGCTTATGCCACATTCTAGAGACATTGAAGTTTAGTTTAAGACCAGGTATTGAGTCTCCCTTTAAAATATTTACTCTACCTTCTGCTTCTATACCCCATACCGTTGCTTTGTCTCCAGAGTTAAAATATGAGAATACGCCAGCAGATCCTCTATCTTGTACTTTGTTAATAGGATCATTAATGTTTTTATGAAACCCAGTAATCGAGAACAATTGATCGTTTGATGGGAAGAATTCGAATTTCAGATCGTAATTATAATCCAAAGATGCTTCTAGATCAGGATTACCGCGAGTAACTTGTCCTGTAGGAGATACATATTCAAACGGAGCAATTTCTTTAAATTCTGGTAAGGTTGTAGTGATACTATTCGCTAGTCGGATACTTACTTTTTCATTCAAAGCGTATTTCAGGTTAACAGAAGGGTAAAATCTATTATATTCTTTCTCTACACTTCCTATTCGTCCGGGAAAGTTATTTACGTCAAAGTCAACATCGATGTTGTCCTTTTGGTATCTTACTCCGGCTTCAGCAGAAAATTTACCAAATTGCCCTGTGAAGTTAACATACCCAGCCAATGACTGTAATGTTCCGTCGTATGTGTCTTCTGTAAGCGTGTTTATTTCCAGCAATGAATTTAAGCTGTTGTTTATAATAATCGCTTCGCTGATCTGATCAATAGAGGCAGGATTTACATCGTTAGTACTGCCTTCTTCTACACCAAAAAACTGTGAGCTAAAATCTCTGGTTTTGTTTCTATAATTTACTCCGAAATCAACATTAAATATTTTGTTTTCCTCGTCAATAATTTTATGTAAATCATTAATTCTACCATTAAGCTCGTTGTCCATGATTTCTTGAGTAGATTTACGTTGTTGGAAACCTCCTGTACGACCAAATTGAACTAAATCATTATTAAAGTTTACTTCGTTTCTGATACGATTAGGTTCATCAGCAACAACATTGTTGTATCCAATAGACCAATTCAAAGAATTTTTTTCTGAAAAATCATGGTCTCCATGTAACTGAACAATGTTTAGTTGAGTTTTTTTAATGTTTTGATCCCTAATGAATTGGAATAATCCTTCTGTAGGGTCAGTTTCTTCAAAAATAGTAGCCGTTCCTGCTCTACCACCTTCAAATACCTGATCTTGAACCTTGTTAATATGAAGTAAAGTTAATTTCAGGTCATTATTATCATTTAAACTATACTCTAAATTTGCAAGAGCAGAAGTAGTTACTTTTTTAGACCATGTGATTGCATCTGGAATGGTATCATCGATAAAATTAGATCTAAACTGTCTAAAAACCCCATCTCTGTATTCGAAAGATGTTGACTGTCCAGCAGTTACTAAAGCTTTTAATTTGTCATTGATTCGTTTACCAAGAGTAAAAGAAACATTTCTGTTTAATGGAGTGCTGATTGTTTCAGGTGACCAGCTTTGGTTTGTAAGTGCATTTTCTGAAGCTCCATTTCCACTATAATATCCAACAGATACATCTTCATTATTTGGAGAAACTTTAAAATTGTCAAATACACCGCTTTCTGCTACATTGGTGTTAATACCAGTGCTTATCCCAACAGAAGCTACAGATCGTTTGGAAAGTACTTTTGTTGTAATGTCTATATTACCCGATGCTGCATCAGCAGATGTTTGAGACGAAAAGGTCTTACTGATCGCTACATTTTGAATTAATCGGGTAGAGAATAATCCCATATCGATGTTCTTTTTCTCAATATCATCAGAAGGTACTGGAAGCCCGTTTAAAGTGGTAGATAGATATCTATCTCCTAATCCTCTAACATATACATCTCCTGATCCTTCTGTTTTTGAAACTCCTGATATTTTGGTAGTAGCTCCTGCTGCATCAGATACTCCAAGCTTGGTTAGTTGCTCAGCTCCTATACTTTCTTTAACTGTTACTGCTTTTTTTTGCTCTAATAATAGTGCTTCTTCGCGTTCACGATTAGTTACTACTTTGATCACTACTTCTTCTAGTGCTGCTGCGGTAGCTCCCAAAGTAGCATTTACCACCGCTACTTTATCTGCTTCTACCACTACATTAGGGATTTCTACAGTTTGATATCCTGTAAAACTAAACTCTATAGTATAGGTACCTGTAGGTACGTCTGTAATTTCATATAATCCATCAAAATCAGTCGAAGCTCCTTTGGTAGTTCCCTTTATAACCACATTGGCAAAAGGTAAAGGTTGATTGCCTGATTCTTTGTCTAATAATTTACCAGCAATTGTACCGGTTTCTTGCGCAAAAATAGCACCTACAAAAAGTAGTGCTATTACTGTAAAAAATTTTCTCATTGTATGTTTTCAAAATCTGATACAAATAAATACGGTTTTACAGTAAATTTCTTTACGCTATTATTATCCTTATTTTAAGGGAATGTGATGATGTAATAACGGAAATTACTTTAGTAAAGTAGTGTTTTTAATAGGGGAATTATCACTTTTATGAGATATGAAAATTTTGTAAAACTGCTTACTATCAAATGTATTGCTCAAAAAAATGTGAAAGTGTCGAATGTGAAAATAGTATTCGAGAATGGGTGTTTATATATTATGAGAATTTTTATGAATTATTAGCTAAAGGTTATCAAAACATTAATAAGAGTGAATATTTAGTAACGATCTTAACATTGTAGTAAAGTAATGCTGCGAAATTGATAAAATAACACAGGTGTTTTTAACATCTATATAATCAGTTGATTATAGTTTTTGGTAGATGTCACTTAACAATAAAAGGAGTGGTTTCATCCTTTCTGTCATCGCCTAATCTAACAAAATATACGCCGGTTTGGGCAAAAGACATATTAGCGGTATATACAAACCTGCCGTTGGCATCTTTGGTTACAATATTAGAAATAATAAGCTGCCCTAATGTATTAAAAATGTAAAGCCTTTTTTCTGATGCCGATCCAGCGTCTGCTTTAGAAATGGTGAACATATTATTAGGTTCGCTAATAACAATTAACCCAGAGTTTAAAGCATCATTTTCTCCTATTTCTACCGTATAATCATGAGTAGTGCCAAATCGCATAGAACCACAAGGTTCATTAAGTAACGCTCCGCCAAGACTTGGGTTAATGTCACCCCCTCGTATTCTTAAGATATGTTCGCCCAATGGTGCCTCTTTTGGAATTGTAAAGGAGTATTCCTGATTGGCATTGGCCACACTAATGATTTGATTGTCTAGTAATAGTTCTGATGTTTCAAAAACATTGTCATCATTAAAGTCTATCCATAAAGAAATTCTCTCATTATCATTACCGATTTTTGATTGTACAATTAGAGTATAATTTCCTATAGACCTACTTAAATTGATTATGAAATTATCGGTAAAATCTTCATATCCATTGGTGCAAGGGATATTTTGATTGGTGACATTGGATAGTTTGAAATAAGTAATGCCATCGCCAAAATCATTGCAATTTGAAGTGGGTTTACAAAATATTCGATTGATAGTTCTCGTGATGGTGTCGTTTTCTGTGTCTTCATCAGCATCTAGTTGTGTTCCGATAAGAAATTCGAAGTCTCCTATTCCTTGTGCATCTACCAAAGTTACAAATGTATAAGTAGCTTCTTCTTGAGGGTTTATGGTGCCTGTAAAGGTTTCATTAACCTGACTTCCATTGTTTAAAGTATAAAAAACAGGAATATTTGTTTGTGGAGCGGTTCCATAATTATATAGGGTAATGGTAACAGATTCCAGAGTGTTAGCAATTCCACTGTCCGATTCGGGAGTGATTAATTCTGCTACACCAACATCATTGGTAAATAGTTTGCTTACCGTAACAATACTACAATCATTTTCTGTATTTGTATCACCTGGATGAGTACTTTGTACAGTAATAGTATATGTTTTTTCTGTACTAAGATCTGCCGTAGTAGTAAAAGAATAGGAAAGGGTTTCTAACGGCAGTATTGGGCCAGGAACTATTTCATTAATACTGGCAGCCTCATTAATTTTGTAACTAACCGGGATATTGCTTTGGGATACAGTACTGTAATTTTTGATGGTAATAGTAATGGTTTCACTAGTTGTAAAATTAGCATCCACAGGCGCATTAACTTGTGTAATACCAATATCTGAAGTTGTCGTACCGGCTATTTTAAAAACACCTACAGTATTTCTAGCATTATTTCCTATACTTGAAAAATGCTCTGCGATATGCCAAAATGATTGATCATCTACAGGATCTATGGCAAGGTGGGCATAGTCTCCGTATCGATTTCCTCCATTAATACTATTTGCTGTTCCTTCGACAATGGTTTCTTCAGCAAAGGTCATGGTTCCTAATGGATCACTTACTAATCTACCGGTATACCGTATAGATGCAAAGCTATCTGTAGTAGCTCCTGTACTAATGGTGCCCATTGTGGTATACCCCATGCCTATGTTTCCAAATACATCTATTCCCATACTGGCACACCATGCACTTTTTCCATCGGGAGAAGTGTAGGTACCCTCTTGAAAAACTGTCCAGGGTGCTCCATCGCCATTTTGACGTAATTCATACCATCGTATTCCCGATACATTGTCGGCGTCGGTGTCGATATCAATAGCAAAATTAAGTACCACTGCATTGTAGCTGCAAAATCGTCTGTAATTAGTTGCATACATTACAGCACCTTGTAAAACATCAATATTTGAAGTGTTGATTCCTGGTTGTGGCAGATTGCTTATAAACCCCCCGTCAAAAGTTGAGTCAAAAGGCGTAACATCAATTTCTTCGGCCTCAACGATGGTAGACTGACTGGGAGATATCCAATTTACGTCGATCTTCCATAATTTTAAGATATCTTTATCGACACCTTCCCACTCATCATCTTGATAATAAATGATTCTAGCGTCTCCATCAGGAGGGAGCGTGTTTCCTGTAGCATTAAAAGATGCCGGGCTATAAAAACCTCCTATTCTGGCGCCAGGAAGAGGGAAACTAATCATTTTTGCATTAGGATCTCCTTCAATCATTTTTTCTCGTTCTATAACAAATACCAAATCGCTAGTGGCTATAGTGCTTTGATCCTTATTGGCGGTAACATAATAACCATCAGACCAGATAGCAAATTTAGTATAATCAGGAAAGCTACTGGTACTAAATCGGTAGGTATACCAACCATCATTTACAGGGTCTGGACCCTTGCATACTGCTACCAAAAATCCGTTTGGGGTATCAGAAAACTGAGTAATTACAAATCTATCTACAAAAGAGTCATAAAAAACAATAGGGTCTCCTTTGTTTTCTCCCGGAAATATATTTTCTAATGAAGAGGAAGGCACCAAAATGTTACCACTTCTGTCATGAATTGTAAAAGCAGCATTCTTGGCACTTACATAGTGATTAGGCCCTATGGCTCCTGTGGGATCTGTAGGAGATCCATTACTGCTTGCAACTTCAAAAACCAAAGAAGGTGGTCTACTTGCTCGTGTATTTTGTTTTCTTTTTTGAAGGGTAGCTAATGGATCCTTACCTCTAGGGTATCCTTTTCCTGGAACAATTTTATTGGCATCTCTTTTTTTAGGATTGATATTGCCTTTTTTTGGTTTTGGAAGTAGTAAAGTTCTTCCTGCCAATGGTTGTACTTCTCGCATATAAGACGCTATAGTCGTCTTGTTTGCCAGCATTGGTTTTTGATCTTGTGAAAACCCAAAAGTGCTATGAAACAAAAATGATAGAATGAATAGTTTTTTTAACATTGGGTTTAGGCTTATTATTCGAATTGATCGTAACTTTTGACTAAAATACAACTAAACTTTAAATTACTATATTCATAATTTTCTTATATCAAACCCTTGTTAACGGTATTTTCAATAACAAGTAAGATTTTTCTTATTTATTGTGCGTGTTAATTTAGCACTGTTTTATTGATTCTTTTTTTAGAATTGTATAAAGTGTAGGTTTTATTGTGTAAAACGTAATCTTTACCTTACAAAAGGTTATTGTATGGATCAAAAATAATAAAGACTGTCTTTACGCTAGAACAGTCTTTATTTATTAGGACTAGTTTAAACTTTTTTCCATTCGCTATAAAAAATGTTCTTTTTCGCTTAATCTTCATCTTTTTCTCACTTTGTAGCACTGCTATGAAATGCAAAAAAAAAAAAATCACTTGATCAAAAAATCATCATTTTTCGCATGAATCAAAAAAGTTTAAACTAGTTTATGATTTATGGTATAATTATGCGATTACTTTAGCCAATACTCTGCATCTGTTTTTTCAGAAATAAAGGTTTTAAGATCTGATATGGGTATTCTTTTTTGCTCCATAGTATCTCGATCTCTAACTGTAACGCTTTGATCATTAATAGTATCATGATCTATAGTAATACAGAATGGAGTTCCATTAGCATCTTGTCTTCTGTAACGGCGCCCGATAGCATCTTTTTCATCATAAACAACATTAAATTTCCATTTTAAATCATCTACAATTTGTTGTGCGATTTCTGGTAAACCATCTTTTTTAACCAAAGGAAGTATAGCTGCTTTTGTAGGAGCAATTACAGCAGGTAATTTTAATACGACCCTACTATTTCCATCTTCTAATTGTTCTTCTTGCAAGGCAGTAGAGAATACTGCCAGGAACATTCTGTCTAGTCCTACCGAGGTTTCTACTACATAAGGTACATAGCTTTCTTTAAGCTCTGGGTCAAAAAATTGTAATTTTTTACCCGAGTGTTGTTCATGTGCTTTAAGGTCAAAATCAGTTCTCGAGTGAATCCCTTCTAATTCTTTAAAACCAAATGGGAAATTAAATTCGATATCTGCTGCGGCATTGGCATAATGAGCTAGTTTATCATGGTCGTGAAAACGATAGTTTTCTTTACCCAGCCCTAGTGACATGTGCCAGTTTAACCTGGTTTCTTTCCAGTATTCATACCATTTCATTTCTTCTCCTGGTCGTACAAAAAATTGCATTTCCATTTGTTCAAACTCCCGCATTCTAAAGATAAACTGTCTTGCAACGATTTCATTTCTAAACGCTTTCCCCGTTTGTGCAATACCAAAAGGTATTTTCATACGGCCGGTTTTCTGAACATTTAAAAAATTGACAAAAATCCCTTGTGCCGTTTCTGGACGTAAGTATAGGTCGGTTGCAGATTCTGCAGAGGCTCCTAATTTGGTTCCAAACATTAGGTTAAATTGCCGAACTTCTGTCCAGTTTTTAGATCCTGATTCTGGGCAACCTATTCCAAGATCTTCTATTAATTGTTTAAAGCCTACAAGATCACTTTCTTCCTGAACTCTGGTAAGCTCGGCGGTAATTTTATCGATTTCTTTTTGTCGTCGAAGGACATTGGCATTGGTACTTCTAAATTCCTCTTCATTAAAAGCATCACCAAAACGTTTTTTAGCTTTGGTAATATCTTTTTCAATTTTTTGATTGATTTTTTCTCTGAAATCCTCAACCAAAACATCTGCTCTATATCTTTTTTTAGAGTCTTTATTATCGATTAAAGGGTCGTTAAATGCATCGACATGGCCAGAAGCTTTCCAGGTAGTTGGGTGCATAAATATAGCGGCATCCAACCCTACAATATTCTGATGCATATTTACCATGCTTTTCCACCAATATTCTCTAATATTTTTTTTAAGCTCTACACCGTTTTGGCCATAATCGTATACCGCACTAAGCCCGTCGTATATTTCACTAGAACCAAAAATATACCCATACTCTTTAGCATGAGCAATCACTTTTTTAAATTTATCTTCTTGATTTGCCATTATAATTATTCTCTTTTTATCTTTTTATACGATGCTTAGGGCAGTATAAACTCTTAAAAATTCGTTCTGTAAAAATAATTGAATTTAAATGAATTGAAAGTGAATTTTGGCAATTAATAATGCAAGTGCATATTTTATAATAAAAGCATAAAAAAACCGCTGTATTCTCAAAATACAGCGGTTTTTAAAATAGTTTATAAAATTTATCTTAATTCAAACTGTGTGTTTGAAATCATTTTTGGTCCAGAGAAAAGATTTACAACATAGTTTCCTTTCACAAGTTCTCCTTCTGCGGCATCAACCAGTACACAAACATCTAATGCTTCATTTTCATAAAACACCTTGTTACGACCACTATAAGTTAGTACTGCATCGTCAAAGTTTACAGATATTTTATCACCGATAAGGTTGTTTTCAGGATTGATTACCTGTACAAAAAGATCCTTGTCTCCTTTTTCTGTTAATTTATTAGGAGAAAGTGTAAAACATACTCTTACCTTTTCTGCTCTACTTGCTTTGGTAGATCCTGATATTTTACCACTGTTACGTACTCGTACTCCTTCGGCTTTTATGTTAGAAGCTGTAAGAGCAGATCCTCTTTCTACGATGTCTGCAAGCTTGCTATTTTGTGTTTGTAAAGAGTCTGATAAAATGATCGTTTGGTTAAGAGCGGTAGAGGTACTATCCAGATCTGTTGTCAACTGTGTATTTGCAGTAGTTAAGCTATCTGCAAGTTTAAATAGTCTGTCACGCTCTTTTTTAAGTTTACCTACTTCTCTTCTATAACGAGAGATAAGCGCCAGGTTGGCATCATTATCTTTTACACTATCAAGTAATACTACAATACGCTCTTTTGCTTTAAGTAAGTGATCATCCATTACTTCGTTGAGCGCAATAGCATTATCATATTTTGTTATTAATTCCCCTAATTCACTCTCAATTAGATCTTTTTCCTGTTGCAAAATTGCTTTATTTTGCTTCTCTTCGTTATAAAACTTATAGGTGAATATACCTAAAATAAGTAATAACGCAGCTAGAACACCTATTAGAATCTTAAGGGTCAAGTTGTTGTTTTGAGTTGTCATAGATTAAAATTTATAGTTTTGATGGTTATTTTAATTGCTAAATATAATAATTAATGTTGTTAATCCCTGCACTATTATGCTAAGAGACATCATATACTTATTTTATCCCAAATACTGTGCTGCTTGTGATACTCCCTTATATAAAAATGAAAGAGTAATATGCACTACATGCAGACATGTTCTTCCTTTGGGGAATTTCCATAACGTAAACGCAAAAAAAATTGAAAAAGTATTTTATGGTCGCGCCAAAATTGAAAATGCAACTTCTTTATTGGTTTTTCAGAAGGACAATCTCGTTCAAAAATTAATTCATAATTTAAAGTATAGAGGTAGAGAAGAGATAGGGGAAGAGTTAGGAAAATGGTTGGGACAGGAATTGTCTCAAATCAATGAATATAAGGTGATCGATATAGTTGTTCCTGTTCCTCTTCATAAAAAACGACTACGAGAAAGAGGATATAATCAGGTAGAAACGTTTGGTATTGAAATAGCTAAAAAACTGGAAGCCGTTTATATTGATTCTGTTTTGAAAAAAAAATCCTACAATAAGAAACAATCCAAACGCGATAGATCCAATCGCTGGATAAATACGGTTGAAACATTCGAAGTACAAAATGAGTCATTATTATGTAACAAACATATTTTACTAGTGGATGATATTGTTACTACAGGAGCAACGATAGAATCTTGTGCAGATGTTTTAAAATCAATACCCGGTATAAAAATAAGTGTTGCTACAATGGCATTAACAGAATAATCAAGGCTTTTGATAGTAAAAGGAGGATGTAACGTTACAGAAATGAGTTTTGGAAATGGTATATCGAATAAAATAACTTAAACTAATAATAGAGCTCGGTTGATTAAGTTTTTTGTTTTTAAATATAGTTGTTTCTTTGTGTCCTAAAATTATTGCATCGCTATGAGCAAAAGAATATATACAGTATTACTTACTTTAATATCACTGTTTGTGGTGATTGGTTGTGCCAAAAAAGGATCTATAACAGGTGGGCCAAAAGATGAGACCCCCCCCGTTTTTATAAAAGCGCTACCACCTAATTATTCGACCAATTTTAATAAAAAAGAAATTCGCATATATTTTGATGAATATATTAAACTAAAAGACCCACAAAAGCAGATAATTATATCCCCCCCTATGGATCCTAAGCCTACTATTACACCCTTAGGAGGACCTGATAAATATATAAAAATTAATTTTCAGGATACTTTGTTAGAAAACACAACCTATAGTATCAATTTTGGAGAAAGTATCGTAGATAATAATGAAGAAAACCCATATCCATATTTTAGTTATGTGTTTTCTACAGGAGATTTTCTAGATTCTTTAAGTATAAAAGGAGTCGTGGCAGACGCCATTCTAAAAAAACCTGACTCCTATATTACCGTTGCATTGTACGAAGTTGATGAAAATTATACTGATTCTTTGTTATATAAAGAGGTGCCCAGGTATATAACCAATACGCTGGATAGTACTGCTTTTAACCTTTATAACCTTAGAAAAGGTAAGTATAAGCTGGTGGCTTTAAAAGACGCATCCAGTAATTATTTGTTTGAACCGAAACAGGATAAAATAGGTTTTTATAGTGAGTTTGTGAATCTGCCAGAAGATACTGCAAAAGTTTTTGATCTTAAATTGTTTAAAGAAGTATTAGATTTTAAGGCTTTTACTCCTAAACAAGCTTCAAAGAATGAAATAATTTTTCCTTATCAAGGAAAGAAAGACAGTATGAAAATTAGACTGTTAAGTGACGCTCCAGATACTTTGGAGACCAGAATTTTTCCTTTTAAAGATAAGGATACCCTGCGTTACTGGTTTAGGCCATTTTTTAAAGCTGATTCATTAGTGTTTGAAATTACAAATTCTAAAAATTACAGTGATACTCTGGTAACCAGATTTAAAGATATGTACAAAGACTCTTTGCTATTAAACTCTGAGACAAAATCAATTCTTGATCTTAATAAAAGTTTTATACTTTCTGCTAACACCCCTTTGGATAGTATAAAAAAGGATTTTATAAAGTTAACAGATAAAGATACATTAGATGTTCCCTTTACTATTGCCTTAGATCGATTTAAAAATGAAGCAGAACTGGTTTTTGAAAAAACTGAAGAAAATAAATATAAATTAGAGTTTTTACCAGAAGCTATAAAGGATTATGTCGGTAACGTAAATGATACGGTTCAATTTAAATTTGCAACTAAGAAATTAGCCGATTATGGTACTATTTTCTTAACACTTCAGAACGTAAAAGCCTATCCCGTTTTGGTTCAGCTAACCGATAAAAATGAAAAAGTAGTTGTCGAAAAAGTGGCGATCAGTGATGAAACAATTGTTTTTGATCATTTAGACCCTGCTAAGTATTTTATTAGAATAGTTTTTGATACTAATGAAAATGGTGTTTGGGATGCAGGAAACTTTTTAAAAGGAATGCAGCCAGAAGAAGTTAAGTATTTTCCAGAAGAAATAGATGTAAGAGCTAATTGGGAAATTAAACAAACATTTATATTAGAGTAGTTCAAAATGATCCTTATCCACAAGAAAAGGTAAGGCATTTCTTGTTTTCTTAACATGAAGCGCATCTAACGAAGCATGCAATATAGTTTCTTTTTCAATTGGGTTTTCTTCTAAAACTGAGTTTCCTAGTACGTCATAAATTGCAGAGTGCCCATTGTACTCATATCCTTTGCCATCTAGTCCTACACGATTTACGCCAATACAATAACACATGTTTTCTATAGCCCTTGCCTTCAATAAAGCATCCCATGCATTAATACGAAGTTTAGGCCAACTAGCAACATATAATAAAATATCATAATCAGAAGTGTTTCGCGCCCAAACAGGAAACCTAAGGTCATAGCAAATCAATGGTTTTATTTTCCAACCCTTATATTCGATGATCACTTCTTTCTGACCAGCTGTAAAAACTTCATGTTCTTTGGCCAATGTAAACAATTGGTGTTTATCATAGGTAGTATATTTGCCATCTGGAAACATAAAAATAAATCGATTGTAATACTTATCATTGTCTTGTATGATAATGCTTCCCGAGATAGCACAATCTCTTTCTTTTGCCATCTTCTTTAGCCATTCAACAGTGTCTCCATCCATTGTTTCTGATACGTTACTTGCTTGCATTGTAAACCCAGTAGTAAACATTTCGGGGAGTACAATCAGATCTGTTTTTTGAGATATAGAACGTATTTTTTCTTCAAAAGCAGCGCGGTTTTGCACTGGATTTTCCCAAGCTAAATGAGATTGGATAAGGGTGATATCTAGGAGTTCCTTCATATCTTTTTAAGACGGTTATTTAGGGTCAAGTGACATTACATAATCATAACTTTCGTTTAGATATTTTGCTAAAGTATCTAAATTCTTTAACATTGAACCTGGGATTAAAACATATCCTTTCATTACGGCGCCATATGACTTATAAATAGAAGCGTCAAACTTTTGAATATAAGCTTCTTGTACTTCTTTAGAAAATCGAATTCCTATTTCTGCATTTTTATTAAATAAAGAAAACATATAACCATTTGCAGAGGTATAGGGCATTGTTTTGCCCTTTCTTTCAAATCTGGGACACTTATCGATTAATTGATCGTAAATTTTTAATTTCTTCTCCCACATAACATTTTTTTTGTGCTTATGAACCTAATAAAGTAAATTTTCTTTAATAGAGAGTTTTCTTTTGTACAGGCACAAGCGTATTTTAGGTTACAAATAGATGTTTAAAAATACTAAAAATTAAACACCAATAGCGGATAGGAGGGCTTTTTAAAACGAACTCATCTTGACTTTTTCTATTTCCGAAAATAAGTTGAAATTTGACCAGATGAGGCACTTTTTGAAAATCATAGCAGTGCTACGAGTAAGAAAAGTAACGAAATATGGGTGAATTTCGACCATTTTTTAGGAAATAGAAAAAGTCGAGATGAGTTCAACAAGTGATAGTAAACCTTTTTTGTGTTTTAGTGCAAAAAAGCAAACTTAGATAGTTAAATTTTATAGTTTCCTAACAATTATTTCATATCACAGTTCGAATTACAGCTTCTTTTTTCTAGAAAATCCTTATTTTCGCAGACTTAACAGAAAGAACGATCAAATGAGCACGAAGTTTCCTGAATATAAAGGACTTGACTTACCTAAAGTAGCAGACGAAATACTAAATTTCTGGCAACAGAACGATATTTTTGAAAAAAGTATTAGTGAGCGTGAAGGAGCGCAACCGTTTGTCTTTTTTGAAGGCCCTCCTTCAGCAAATGGATTACCAGGAATTCATCACGTTATGGCTCGTGCTATTAAGGATATTTTTTGTCGTTATAAAACTCAAAAAGGGTATCAGGTAAAGCGTAAAGCCGGATGGGATACACATGGGCTTCCTATAGAACTTGGTGTAGAGAAAGAACTGGGAATCACCAAAGAGGATATTGGTAAAAAGATTACAGTAGAAGAGTATAATAAAGCCTGTAAAAAGGCTGTGATGAGGTATACCGATATCTGGAATGATTTGACGCAAAAAATAGGCTATTGGGTAAATATGGAAGATCCATATATTACCTATAAGTCTAAGTATATGGAGAGTGTATGGTGGTTGCTTTCAGAAATATATAAGAAAGGATTGCTATACAAGGGGTATACAATTCAACCTTATTCTCCAAAGGCAGGTACAGGGTTAAGCTCTCATGAACTTAATCAGCCAGGTACGTATCAGGATGTGACAGATACTACAGTAGTTGCACAGTTTAAAGCTAAAGAAGATAGTTTGCCTTCGGTTTTACAGAGTATTGAAGGAAGTATCTACTTTTTGGCATGGACGACCACTCCCTGGACATTACCTTCGAATACGGCATTAACGGTAGGACCAAAAATTGATTATGTGGTGGTAAAAACCTATAACCAATATACTTTTGAACCGATTAATGTAGTTCTTGCCAAGAATTTGGTAGGAAAGCAATTTGCTGGTAAATACACGCAAGTAGAAACAGAAGAAGAAATAAAGGCTTATAATCAGGGAGATAAAAAAATACCGTATTTCATTCTAAAAGAATGTAAAGGAACTGATTTAGCAGAGTCAAGATATGAGCAGTTAATTGATTATGTACAGCCTAATGATAACCCAGAAAATGCATTTAGAGTAATTACAGGTGATTTTGTAACTACAGAGGATGGTACAGGTATTGTGCATACCGCGCCTACTTTTGGAGCAGATGATGCTATGGTTGCCAAACAGGCTTCTCCAGAAGTCCCACCAATGCTTGTTAAGGATGAAAATGATACCCTAGTTCCATTGGTAGATTTACAAGGTAAGTTCACAAAACATGTAGGAGAATTTGCTGGTAAATACGTTAAAAATGAGTATTACAATGATGGCGAAGCACCAGAGAAATCGGTAGATGTAGAAATAGCCATTAAATTAAAAATAGAAAATAAAGCGTTTAAGGTAGAAAAGTACGTGCACAGTTATCCAAACTGTTGGCGTACAGATAAACCTGTTTTATATTATCCTCTTGATTCTTGGTTTATTAAGGTTACAGACTTTAAAGATCGTATGCACGAACTTAACTTGGGGATCAATTGGAAACCAAAAGCTACCGGAGAAGGTCGTTTTGGTAATTGGCTGGCAAATGCTAATGACTGGAACCTGTCTCGTTCACGTTTTTGGGGAATTCCATTACCTATCTGGAGAACAGAAGATGGTAAAGAAGAATTAATTATAGGTTCTGTAGAAGAGCTAAAGACAGAAATAAACAAAGCGGTAAAAGCTGGAGTACTCGAGTCTGATATTTTTGAAGACTTTGTGGTGGGAGATATGAGTGAAGAGAATTATGATAAAATAGATCTTCATAAAAATGTGGTGGATAAAATTACCTTGATTTCTGCTTCTGGAAAACCAATGAAGCGCGAAAGCGATTTGATAGACGTTTGGTTTGATTCTGGATCTATGCCCTATGCGCAATGGCATTACCCTTTTGAAAATAAAGAAAAAGTAGAAGCAGGCGAACGCAAAGCAGATTTTATTGCAGAAGGGGTAGATCAAACAAGAGGTTGGTTCTATACGTTGCATGCTATTGGCACTATGATTTTTGATGATGTAGCCTATAAAAATGTAGTGTCAAATGGATTAGTGTTAGATAAGAATGGACAAAAAATGTCTAAACGTTTGGGCAATGCTGTAGATCCTTTTGAAACGTTAAAAGAGTTTGGCCCTGATGCTACCAGATGGTATATGATTAGTAATGCCAACCCATGGGATAACCTAAAATTTGATGCAGAGGGTATTGCAGAGGTTCGTCGTAAGTTTTTTGGGACCTTATATAATACATATTCGTTTTTTACGCTATATGCAAACATCGATAATTTTACGTATGCAGAAGCCGATATCCCATTAGAAGAGCGCCCAGAGATAGATCGATGGATTCTTAGTGAATTACATTCTTTGATAAAGAATGTAGATGAGTATTATAATGAGTATGAGCCTACAAAAGCTGCAAGAGCGATTTCAGATTTTGTACAAGAAAACCTAAGTAACTGGTTTGTGCGTCTTAGTAGAAGAAGATACTGGAAAGGAGATTATCAAAAAGATAAAATATCTGCCTACCAAACCTTATATACTTGTATGTTGACAGTTGCAAAGTTAGGAGCTCCTATAGCGCCTTTCTTTATGGATCGATTGTATAAAGATCTGGTGTTAAACTCTACAAAAGAAACTTTTGAGAGTGTACATTTGGCTCATTTCCCGCTGTATGATGAGTCTTATGTAGATAAAGCGTTGGAGCACAAAATGCAAAAGGCGCAAACAGTATCATCGCTGGCACTTTCTTTACGTCAAAAAGAAAAGATCAAGGTTCGACAGCCATTACAACGAATTATGATACCTGTTTTAAATGAAACAGAGAAAAATGAAATCAATGATATCTCAGAATTGATTAAAAATGAAGTAAATGTCAAAGAAATTGAGTTGATTGATGATGCTTCGGGTATATTAGTGAAGCAAATCA
Source organism: Aquimarina discodermiae (assembly GCF_040786235.1). Classification (NCBI taxonomy): domain Bacteria; kingdom Pseudomonadati; phylum Bacteroidota; class Flavobacteriia; order Flavobacteriales; family Flavobacteriaceae; genus Aquimarina; species Aquimarina discodermiae. The sequence continues at coordinate 33,298 of NZ_JBFMKP010000032.1, read as the reverse complement.
AGCCAAATTTCAAAACTTTAGGTCCTCGATTCGGAAAAGATATGAAATTGATAGCCAACAAGATACAGTCGTTCGATCAAGAAAGTATAAAAATTCTTGAACAAACCGGTAAGTTTGATGTAGAAATTAACAAGAAAATTATTACTTTAGGTATCGATGATGTGGAAATCAGCTCGCAAGATATAGAGGGTTGGTTAGTAGCAAATTCTGGAGCTTTAACGGTAGCGTTAGATGTAACTATTAGTCCCGAACTTAAAAAAGAAGGGATCGCCAGAGAGTTAATTAATCGTATACAGAACATACGTAAAGATAGCGGTCTGGAGGTAACAGATAAGATAGAGATCGTTTTTCAAGAAAATAAAGCTATACAAGATGCAATTGCTACAAATGAGCATTATATTAAAAATGAAACCTTAACAGAATCAATTGAATTTGCATCAGATGTAATAAATGGTACAGAAATTGCGTTTGACGACATTGCAACCCAATTGGTAATTAAAAAACATTAAGAGTATGGCAGATGATATCAAAGTAAGGTACAGTGATGGAGATTTGGAAATGTTCAAGGAGATAATTCTTGAAAAAGTAGAAAAGGCTAAAAAAGATTTGGAATTACTAAGAAGTGCGTACAAGAATGATGGAAATAATGGTACAGATGACACTTCACCGACTTTTAAGGCCTTTGAAGAAGGAAGTGAAACCATGTCCAAAGAAGCCAATACACAACTTGCTATCAGACAGGAAAAATTTGTTCGCGATCTAAAAAATGCTTTATTGCGTATAGAAAATAAGACATATGGTATTTGCCGTGTAACTGGGAAACTAATTAATCCAGAGCGATTAAAGCTAGTGCCACACGCAACATTAAGCATAGAAGCAAAAAATATGCAGAGTTAACTCTTTGATTTTTTTTGAACATACAAAAGGGGACTCTGCATAGAGTCCCCTTTTGTATGTTCAAAATTCAAAATGTATTATTAGATCAAAGAATTGCTTAAGACATTTACTTATACCATTTACACTTTGAATTTACCGTAATAAAATACTCTTTTTCGTTTCTGCTTCAGAATAAAAGAGAACCGTAACTACTGCTATGCTTATTTTTTCTTCTTCTCATAAACAAAAAATAGCTCATTTTCTTTAACAGTAAATTCAAAGTATAACTGGTATTATATAAAATTGGATGTTTTTACTAATTGGGAAGGGGCAATAATAATTATTTGATTTTCATTTATTGTAATCAATCCTTCTTCTTTAAAATCATGTAGTACCCGAACCAGTGACTCTACAGAGGTTCCTCTATACCATGTTTGTATAGGTTCTAAGTTGTCGTCATCATGCTCAACGGTACTTGTCTCAATATTAATGGGTGATTGAGAAGAACCTCCACAACTTTCTCAATCAGATCCACATAAAGTGGCCCAAAATTCGGGGCCTAATTCTCCTTTATACTCGAATTGACATTCTGATGATAGAGATTTTCCAGTAGCGGCGGCGGCCAATGCGGCTTCGTCATTTATGTTCTGTGGGGTTTCTGTGGTTGTACTTTCAAATTCGTCATGACTACAGGCAAGAGTCATTAAAAAAAGACATGTAAAAAGTAATCTAAAAAAATGGTTTTCATAAATAAGGAGTTTGTGATTTGTAATAAGTGACAAAATTATCTGATAATTATTTGCATTATCACCAAAATAATCATGTTTCAAAATGATTTTTATCGCATTTTTTATTGATTTAAATGGTGTAAAAACATGATAAAAGTCAAAAAAGCAAGATGAATTAATACATCTTGCTTCATTTGTAACTTATTTTTAAAACAAAATTCTAAAGAGCTTCCTTATCAGTACCAGAAATGTTTTTATAACAAAATAAAACACTATTTTTGCGGACATTATAGGACTAAATAAACTTGCCGTATATGTCATTAAAGAAATCTATTTTAGTCATAATTTTGGTGTTACTTATTGATCAGGTTACCAAAGTTTATATTAAAACACATTTTGCACTTCATGAAGAAGTAAAAGTTTTTGATTGGTTTCGTATCATTTTCGTAGAAAACAAAGGAATGGCATGGGGGTTTGAGCTCCCAGGCAGTTATGGTAAGTTGGTTCTTACTTTGTTTAGATTAGTTGCTATTACAGGTATTGGATATTGGTTGTATGACTCTGTTCGCAAAAATAGTCCTGCAATTCTTACATTTTGTATTGCACTAATTTTTGCAGGTGCTTTTGGAAATATTGTAGATTCGATTTTTTATGGACTTCTTTTTGAAGAGAGTACAAAAATTCATGTAGCGAGCTTTTTACCAGAAGGAGGAGGATACGAAAGTATTTTTTATGGTAAAGTGGTTGACATGATTCAATTTACTTTTTACAGTGATATTCTTCCAGAATGGATTCCGTTTTGGGGAGGTAAACATTTTTCATTCTTCGATCCCGTGTTTAATATTGCTGATTCAGCAATAAGTATTGGGGTTTTCTTATTGGTAGTTTTTAATAAAAAAGCGTTTCCTAAAAAATAGTTTTGCCTACTACCAATTGTTTTCTGAAGAAAAGTGGTTTGTAAAATCATAAAAATACTAAGCTAGTATTTTTGTGAAATCATCAATTTTAATAGGTTTAGAGATGTAATCTTCTACCATATCAATAGATTTGGCACGTTCTATATCCCTGGTATCAATTGAGGAACTAACTACGTAAAGAAGTGTCTTTTTAGGAATTTTATCTTTTATTTTGGAAAATTCATCCAAAAATTCCCATCCATCCATTACAGGCATATTTAGATCTAAAAAAATAAATCGGGGTATAGTGGCTGTTTCTATAGATTTTGTGAAAAAATCGATAGCCTCCTTACCGTTTTTAAAAACCACAACAGATTTTGATAATTTTTTTAGTTCAATGATTTTGCGTAACAAGTTGATATACATGTTATCATCATCAATGATGCATACACTCTCAGAAGTAAGTGACATTTTTAGGGGTAAAAAGTTATATAGATCTAAAATAGTACAAGTATTTTTGATTACAAAAAAAAACGAGTGGTAACGCCTAAAAATAATACGTTTTTGTTGGTGTAACGCAAAGGTTAAGGCGTATGTCTGTTGCAATTGTGTCCTTAATTTGCTCTTCTGCAGGGAATAACGACAACCCTATTTTCAAAGTGTTAGGATTACATTTAGATAAAAATTTATCATAAAACCCTTTTCCATACCCCACGCGATTCCCTTTTTGATCAAATGCTAATAGAGGAATAAAAACAACTTCGATGGTTTCTTCGGGAATTGGGATGCCGTCTGTAGGTTCTGGGATACCCCATGTATTGACTTTTAGTACCGTAGTATCCGTAAGTAAAAAGTGCGATAATGTATAAGTATCGAAATTACTTTTAGAAATGATAACATTCTTATCCTTTCCCTGAAGAATGTTAAGTATAAACTCGGTATTAATTTCTTTTTGTTTGTTTATAGGTAAAAAAACATGGTAATATGATTTTTCCCAAATAGATAATTGAAGTAATCTATTTGCAATATCTATGCTAAGATCTTCTATTTCCTGATTACTTATGTTTGATCTAAGGGTTTTGTACTTTGCCCGTAGTTCTTTTTTATTCATGTATTAATTCTTTTGTTATGCGAAAGATAGCATCTCCTTTATAAACGATCGAAGACTCATTGACATTTATCAAATAACCTTCATTTTTTGCTTTTACGACATGTCTCATTTTGCCATATGGATCTGTGATGGTTGCCAGGGTTTCATTTTTATCTACATGCTTGCCAATTGGGACTTTGATATGTAAAAGTCCGCTATATTTTGCACGCATCCAAAAACTATTCTTTACAATTAAGCTATTACCGTTTCTAATAGGCGGTTCGAATTCGGTTGCCAGCATTCCTAAATGATGCAATATACGCATTGTACCTTGCACTCCTTCTCTCGCAATTTCTTTATCACTACTTTGAGATTTACCACCTTCGAATAGTAAAATGTTTTTTCCTTTTTTTGCACAGGTAGCCCTGTAAGAGCCATCAAGGTTTTTTGATAATAATGTAAAAGGGGCGTTGAAAATTTTTGCCAGCTTTACAAGGTCTTTATTACTAGGGTCGACCCTAATATGAGCGGCGTTAAATCTACTGGCTCCTCCTGTATGAAAATCAAGGCAAAAATCTGCAATGGGTAAAATCTCATTAATGAATTGATACGCAAAACGACTGGCGAGAGATCCGTTTTTGGTTCCGGGAAAAACTCTGTTAAGGTCCCTTCCGTCAGGAAAAAAACGATTCATGCTTAGAAAACCAAATACATTAAGTACGGGAATGCATATAATAGTACCAATAAGAGGCTTATTGATTTTTTTTGCGATAATTTGCCGTACTACTTCAACTCCGTTAATTTCATCTCCGTGTATTCCGGCAGTAATGAGTACCGTAGGTCCTGGTTTTTTGGATCGTTCTATAATTACTGGTATTTCTACTTTGGTAGAGGTATAGAGTTTTGCAATGTTAAAATTGATAATGGTGCTCTTGCCTGGTAATACTTCGTTGCCAAGAATATTTAGTATATTTTTTTTGGTTTCTTTCGTCATTTAGTTTCAATATTCTTTTCTATATATCGGATAATTGTTTTTGCAATATCTTTTCCTGTGGCTGTTTGAATACCTTCTAGTCCCGGAGAAGAATTAACTTCGAGAATTAGAGGTCCTCTTTTACTTTGAAGCATATCGACACCCGCTACTCCAAGTTTTAATGCTTTTACAGCTTTTATGGCTGCCTTTTCTTCTTCATCGGTAAGTGTAATAATAGAGGCACTACCTCCTCTATGAATATTTGATCTAAACTCACCTTCCTTTCCTTGTCTCTTCATAGCGCCAACCACCTGGCCATCTACTACCAGTGCTCTAACATCTGCTCCTTTAGCCTCTTTGATATATTCTTGAACAATTACTCTTGCTTGTAACCCGTTAAATGCATCTAATACCGATTCTGCTGCAGTTTTCGTTTCTGCTAAAACAACACCAAGTCCTTGGGTACCTTCTAGCAATTTGATAATTAATGGAGCTCCTCCTACATGAGAGATTACCTCAGAAACATCCTTAGAATAATTGGTAAAAACAGTTTTGGGAAGACCTAAGCCTGCTTTAGATAATATTTGTAAGCTTCGTAATTTATCTCTGGATTGTACCAATGCTTGTGATTGTACTGTTGTAAATACATTCATCATCTCAAACTGTCTAACCACTGCGGTGCCATAAAAAGTGATCGATGAGCCAATCCTTGGTATTACCGCATCTACATGTTCTAATTTTTTTCCACGATAATAAATTTCTGGATTTTCTTTTTCTATAATTATATCACAGCTAAGCGGATCGATAACCTGTACATTATGTCTACGTTTTATAGCTGCCTGAACCAAGGCGTTGGTAGAATACAAATTCGCACTACGCGACAATATTTTTATATTCATTATTTTTTTTGATTAAAAGACTGGTTTTCTAATTGAGGGTCTATTAAAAATTTTCTGCTTAAAAACTTTCTGCCTATCAAAACAGGAAAGCGCATGTCATCTCTGGGAGATAATGTAAGTGTAATAGGGTAAGTACTATTAAATACAATAATTTTTGTTTTAATAGCATATCGCACTTCTACTTTTCCATTGCTACTTTTTACTGCTGTAATATCGTAATTCTTAAACGTAAATCTTTTACCGTTATATTCTGGATGAGTAGCGTCAAGAAAACTGCATTGCAACGTATCACCAACTTCTTTAATGTCTATACAATGGATAGAAGAGGTGTATGCCCCAGTATCGATTTTGGCATCGATTTCTTTTAATGATAAAAGTGGGAAATCTATTTTATCTATACGACCAATTATTTTCTTTTCTTTTTCCAAAAAAAACGTATTGAGATTGGACCACTAATGTACTAAAAATCGATTAGCATTATAAATTGTCTTATTTTTTTAATCACGCAAATTTTAATGAGTATTCTAAGGAGGAAATGATATGGTATATTTTAACAAAAAATTATTGCCTAATAATTGGTATAACAATTAAGGTAAACACTTAACTTTACCATTTAGAATGCAAGAAGCTACTTTAGACATACAGGTTAAAACGTTACCTACGACCCCTGGGGTGTATCAGTATTATGATAAAGAGGGAAAGCTATTGTATATTGGTAAGGCAAAAAACCTCAAAAAAAGAGTAGCATCTTACTTTACTAAAAATCACGATAATTATAAAACAAATGTTTTAGTAAAAAAGATTCATTCGATAAAGCATATCGTTGTAGAGACCGAGACAGATGCGTTGTTACTCGAAAATAATCTGATCAAAAAACATCAGCCTCGTTTTAATGTGATGCTAAAGGATGATAAGACGTATCCTTGGATATGTATTAAGAAAGAGCGTTTTCCCAGAGTGTTTCCTACCAGAAATATTATCAAAGATGGATCAGAATATTATGGTCCCTATACCAATTTTAAAACAGTTAATACGCTATTAGAACTTATCAAAGGGTTGTATCAATTACGTACCTGTAACTATGATTTATCTCGAGAAAAAATCCTGAATGGAAAATATAAACTATGCCTCGAGTATCACCTGGGAAACTGTAAAGGACCTTGTGAGGATATGCAGAACGAGAGTGAGTATATGGAAAACATAGAAGCCATTCGTCAAATAGTAAAAGGTAATTTTAAAGATTCTTTAGTTCGATTTAAGGATCAAATGATGGTTCATGCCGAGAAAATGGAGTTTGAAGAAGCACAACGAATAAAAGAAAAGATAGAGGTGTTAGAAAACTACCAATCGAAATCTACAGTAGTGAATCCCAAAATTAGCAATGTTGATGTGTTTTCGATACTATCAGATGAATCTTATGGGTATATAAATTTTCTTCAATTATCCTATGGTGCAATCATACGATCTCATACTACAGAAATCAAAAAAAAATTAGACGAATCGGACAAGGAACTTTTAGAATTGGCAATTATAGAATTACGTCAACGCTTTAATTCTACATCCAAAGAAATTTTTGTACCTTTTAAGGTAGATGTTGGAGAAAATCTTAAGATTACGATTCCGCAATTAGGTGATAAAAAGAAAATTGTTGATTTGTCTTTAAGGAATGCAAAGTATTATAGACAAGAACGATTCAAACAAATAAAAATTATTGATCCAGAGCGTCATACCAAACGTTTGATGGCGCAAATGAAGAAAGATCTTAGATTGCCAAAAGAGCCAACACATATCGAATGTTTTGATAATTCTAATATTCAGGGAACAAATCCTGTTGCGGCCTGTGTAGTTTTCAAAAATGGAAAACCAAGTAAAAAAGAATATAGAAAATTTAATATAAAAACAGTAGAAGGCCCTAACGACTTTGCTTCGATGGAAGAAGTGGTGTATAGACGGTATAAACGATTGACAGAAGAAGGTAAAGAATTGCCTCAATTGGTGATTGTAGATGGAGGAAAAGGACAGCTCTCATCAGGGCTAAAGGCATTGGATCAATTAGGATTAAGAGGTAAAATAACCATTATCGGTATTGCAAAAAGATTAGAAGAAATTTATTATCCAGGAGATAGTATACCATTATATCTGGATAAAAAATCAGAATCTTTAAAAGTGATACAACACCTAAGAAATGAAGCGCATAGATTTGGAATCACATTTCATAGGCAGAAAAGAAGTAAAGCAGCATTAGATACAGAGTTAGATGTAATCCCGGGGATCGGAGAAAAAACTGTCGTAGAGCTTTTAAAACATTTTAGATCTGTAAAACGAGTAAGTGAAGCCTCGTTAAAAGAACTAAGCGAAGTAATTGGAAATTCTAGAGCAACCAAAATATACAATTATTATCTTTCTAAAAAAGAATGAACGTGATCAAGCATTGTCAATTGGCTTTATCAATAGCTGTAGTACTGTTTATGCTACTTTTTTTACCCGATGCTGCTTGGTGTCAGGAAAAAGAAGCAATTGATAGTGTGGATGTTTCATCAGTAGAAGATGTAAAAGTAGGATTAGTATTAAGTGGTGGTGGAGCAAAGGGTCTTGCACATATAGGAGCTTTAAAAGTTATTGAAGAGGCAGGAATTAGAGTAGACTATATAGGAGGTACCAGTATGGGAGCCATTATTGGGGCTTTGTACGCATCTGGTTATAAAGCAGCAGCATTAGACTCGATTTTTAGAACGGTTGATTTTGATGTGTTAATTCAAGATGAATTACCCAGAGAAGCGAAAACCTTTTATGAACGCGAAGATTCAGAAAAATATGCGGTTACACTTCCCTTTGATAAGTTTAGAGTAGGTTTACCCAAGGGGCTCTCTAAAGGGCAGAATTTTTATAATCAGTTTTCAAGATATACCGCGCATGTAAATACGATTCGTGATTTTGATAGTCTTCCGATTCCGTTTTTTTGTATGTCTACCAATATAGAGAATGGAAAACAAGTTCTTTTGGACAAAGGGTATCTTCCAGAAGCAGTGGCAGCTAGTGGAGCATTGCCATCTATTTTTAGTCCTGTAGAACTCAATGGGATCTTAATGACCGATGGTGGGGTAACGAATAATTATCCCGTAAAAGAAATTCGAAATAAAGGAGCAGAAATAGTCATTGGTATTGATGTACAAGATAGTTTAATGTCTCGAGGAAAACTAAATTCGATTACAGACATTATGTTGCAAATAGGTAATTTTAGAACTATTAATGCGATGAAATATAAAATCTCTGAAACAGATATTTATATTAAACCATCTATTGTGGATTTTTCTGTGATGTCTTTTGATAAGGCCGAAAAAATTATCTCTAATGGAGAAATCGCTGCACAAGAGAATTTAGAACGACTCAAAGAAGTTGCTGCACGTCAAAGAAATGCTTCAAGAGAAATTACGGAGCCACAAAACTCTGAAGCGATATACCTTAATAATGTTGTTATAAATGGTCATAAAAGATATACCCGGGCTTATATCAAAGGAAAACTAAAGTTAAAAACGCCAAGAGTAGTAAGTTATGATAAATTGAATGAGGGAATTAATAACTTGGTGGCTACGGGTAATTTTGATCGGGTTAGTCATAGGTTAGAAGATACGGGGCAAGGAAAAGATCTTGTACTTAATCTTAAAGAAAGCAAAAACAAAATGTTATTGCGTTTTGCGTTGCATTATGATAATCTATTTCAGACAGCAGGATTGGTGAATGTAACTAGAAAAAGTTTGTTTTTTAATAATGATGTACTTTCTATAGATGCCGCCCTAGGTGATAATATACGATACAATGTAGATTATTATATAGATAAAGGGTTTTATTGGAGTACAGGACTAAAATATCGTTATACTAATTTTAAGAAAGCTGTAGATTTTGATTTTATTGAAAGATTTGGAGAACTTCCAGATCTAGACATTAATAATATTACGGTAGATTATACAGATATTAATGTGCAGGCGTATGCAGAAACGTTATTAAAGCAAGATTTTTCTTTGGGTCTGGGAGGAGAGTATAAAAGACTTCAAATAATTTCTGAAACATTTGGAGTAGATAGGAATCAAGTTCCCAGAACAGTGTTTGATAACAGTGATTATTGGAGTGTTTTTGGATATGTAAAATTAGACACATACGATAATAAGTACTTCCCTAGACAAGGATTCTTGTTTGAAGGTGATATACATAGTTATCTTCTGTCTTCAGATTTCACGAATAAATTTAATGGGTTTTCTATTGCCAATGCCAAACTTGGATATGCTACTCCTATGGGAGATGATCTGGCATTGAACATAGGTATGGAAGCTGGTACCAAAATAGGAAATACCTCTTTAAATTCTCTGGACTTTCTTATTGGCGGGTTTGGGGCAAAGACCATCAACAATTTTATTCCTTTTTACGGGTATAATTTTTTCGAAATTTCTGGGCAAAGCTTTGCAAAAGCATCTATAACGTTGGATTATGAAATTTTTAAAAAAAATCATTTGAATGTAGCTGCCAACTATGCCAATGTTGGAAATAAGTTATTTAGTACAGGTCGATGGTTTGAAGACCCAGAATTTTCGGGATATGCTCTGGGGTATGGAATGGATACCTTTGCAGGGCCAATACAAGTTAAATATTCGTATTCGCCAGAAATAAAAGAAAGCAGGTGGTTTTTTAGTATTGGTTTTTGGTTTTAAAGCTGTAGAAGCACCAGAATACTGTTAAGAAATATAGAATTTGTGGTTAAAAGAAGCGATATGACGTTTCTTATAAAAGAAATATTTACGATATTTGTAATGTTATGAAATTGTTTTGGAAGGATTTATTACTATTGCTGCACTACCTTATCAAGCGCAATCCTGAATAGGGAAGATATACTTTTACAATCTATTTTAGAAAAAGTAATTATCACCTTAAATTTAAAACATCATGCCTTTTTATCATTCTTTAGGAACCATACCTCCCAAGAGACATACTATTTTTAGAAAACCTGACGGGACACTATATTATGAGCAATTATTTGGAACCATTGGGTTTGACGGAATGTCTACCAATTTGTACCATTGCCATAGGCCTACACAGGTTAAAGAAATTAAAGGAAGCTATAGTGTAGCTCCTCAAATCGCTATCAAAAACAATATTAAGTCGTATCGACTGCACGGTTTCAAAATTAAACCAGAAAATGATTATTTACAAAGTAGAAAAAATGTACTTACCAATAGTGATGTAAGTATTATTTTATCAGCTCCAAAAGAATCAACCAAAGAGTATTTCTATAAGAATACAGATGCAGACGAGTTAATTTTTATTCATAGAGGTAGCGGTAAGTTTCGTAGTCATTTAGGAAATCTCGATTTCAAATACGGGGATTACATTCTTATTCCCAGAGGTACCATTTATAAGCTTGATTTTGATACTACCGACAATCGTTTGTTTATTGTAGAATCCAGGCGTCCAATTTATACCCCCAAAAGATATCGCAATTGGTTTGGACAATTATTAGAACATTCTCCCTTTTGTGAACGAGATCTTAGAGCACCATATGAAATAGAAACTAATGATGAGAAAGGAGATTTTTTGATCAAGGTGAAAAAGCAGGATGAGATTTTTGATATGGTTTATGCAACACATCCTTTTGATGTGGTTGGGTATGATGGATTTAATTTTCCGTATGCATTTTCGATACACGACTTCGAGCCTATAACAGGTAGAATACATCAACCCCCACCAGTTCATCAAACATTCGAAACAGATGCTTTTGTGGTGTGTTCTTTTGTACCCAGGTTATATGATTATCATCCCGAAAGTATTCCGGCTCCTTACAATCATAGCAATATTGATAGCGATGAAGTACTTTACTATGTTGATGGTGATTTTATGAGTAGAAATGATATAGATGCAGGTCATATATCTTTGCATCCTGCGGGAATACCCCATGGCCCTCATCCTGGTGCTGTAGAGCGTAGTATAGGTGAAACCAAAACAGACGAATTGGCTGTTATGGTCGATACTTTTAAACCACTAATGGTTACAGAAGAGGCAATGAGTATAGCAGATGAAGATTATCATAAATCCTGGTTAGAATAAACCAAAATGCTATGTTGAATTATAGAAAAGATATTACAGCACACCTAAGGGCGATGTGGTAAATAAAGTTGATGGTATCAATAGAATAATACCCAGTCATTGTAATATTAAAACGTTTTGTATAAACGTAACATTTTTTTCATTATCTAATTTACTTTAATTAAGAATATTATGTCATCACATATAACACCGCAAAATTTAGAAAAAGTTGTTCCAGAAGCAGAAGATTTTCTACCTCTTTTAGGAACAGATTATGTAGAACTTTATGTAGGTAATGCCAAGCAAGCAGCGTATTATTATCAAACTGCCTGGGGATTTCAGCCAATTGCCTATGCAGGATTAGAGACAGGGCGAAAAGATCGTGTTTCTTATGTAATGCAACAAGATAAAATTAGATTGGTGCTTACTTCACCCCTACAACCCGACGGTAGTATTAACACACATATAAATGCTCATGGCGATGGTGTAAAGGCAGTAGCATTATGGGTAGATGATGCGACCAAAAGTTATGAAGAAACCGTAAAAAGAGGCGCAAAACCTTATATGAAGCCTACTGTAGAGAAAGACGAACATGGTACTGTTGTTTTTTCGGGGATACATACCTATGGAGAAACAGTTCATATTTTTGTAGAACGTAAAAACTACAACGGTTCATTTTTACCTGGATATAAAGCGTATGATAAACCATACACAACAAAAGAAGCCGGCTTAAAATACATTGATCATATGGTGGGTAATGTAGGTTGGAATGAAATGAATAAATGGTGCGAATTTTATGCAAAAGTGATGGGGTTTGCACAACTAGTCTCATTTGATGATAAAGATATTTCTACAGAATATACTGCTTTGATGAGTAAAGTAATGAGTAACGGTAATGGACGTATAAAATTTCCGATAAATGAACCGGCAGAAGGAAGAAAAAAATCTCAGATAGAAGAATATATAGATTTTTATAATGGTGCAGGTGTTCAGCATATGGCATTGGCAACAGATAATATTATCGAAACTGTGTCAACACTTCAGAATAGAGGTGTCGAGTTTTTGACAGTACCGGCAAGTTATTATGAAACCGTATTAGATCGTGTAGGAGAAATTGATGAAGATCTTGCCCCTTTGAAAGAGCTAGGAATTCTAATCGATAGAGATGACGAAGGGTATTTATTGCAAATTTTTACAAAACCAGTACTGGATCGACCCACATTATTCTTTGAGATTATTCAGCGTAAAGGAGCTCAATCTTTTGGGAAAGGTAATTTTAAGGCATTATTCGAAGCAATCGAAAGAGAACAAGAAGAAAGAGGTACTTTGTAGATAATGATATCATTTGTGGAATTTTTCTAGTAAAACCAGAATATCAAATTTTCAGAAAAATGCATTTTTTTATAGTAACACTATAAACATTTGTTAAATTCCATAATAAAAAAACGTTTTCGATTGATAATTATTCAAAAAAAGTTCATTTTTGCAAATACAAGTGGAGTGGTTACCACTTATACTTAAAAACAATAATTATTCTCATAATTTAAGTTTTTAGTTGGTTAATAAAAGTAAAAAGAGAGCTGTGGTGGCTCTCTTTTTTGTTTGGTTTTTTGGAATTTGGTAACATAATTCATTTTTGTCACTACACATTATGTAGTATTTTTGGAATGGATATTGTAATTATACCTAACATCAATCAAATATTAGCAATACCACATACTATGAAAAAACATCTTTTAATATTATTTTTAGTAGTTAGTGCAGTTACCGTTTCTGCTCAGCAAAACCATAAAGCATTCGATTCTGGAGAGTGGTTTAGGTTTAGGATTCATTATGGTCTTTTTACAGCAAGTTATGCTACCTTAGAGATTAAAGACGAAAAATTAAATGGTATGCCTGTGCATCATGTGGTGGGAACAGGAAAATCTTCAGGGTTTTTAAGCTTGTTTTTTAAAGTAGAAGATTATTATGAAACATATATGGATAAAAATAAGGTAAAACCTTATCGATTTATTCGCAAAATTAATGAAGGGGGGCATACCAAGGATATAGAGATTAATTTTGATTACCAAAAAGAAGAGGCTTTAGTTTTTGATAAAAAACACAATACCAAAAGTACATTCCCTATCAAGTCTGATATACAAGATTTGATGTCATCATTTTATTATTTGCGTAACAACATAAAAACTAGTTCTTTAAAAAGTGGAGATGAGCAATTTGTGAATATGTTTTTTGATAACGAAAACTATCGTTTTAAGTTAAAATTCTTAGGAAGAGAGGTTCTTAAAACAAAAATGGGTAAAATTGCATGTTTAAAGTTTAGGCCTTATGTTCAGGCAGATAGAATTTTTAAAGAAGAAGAAAGTATGACGGTTTGGGTAAGCGATGATGATAACCGAATGCCGGTAAGAATACAGGCAGATATACTAGTAGGTTCTATAAAGGCAGACTTGGATGCTTTTAAAGGATTGAAACACCCATTTAAAATTATAATAGATTAATGAATGAACCTATACAACCAGAGATTGCAGAAAAAATAAAGCAACTAGAAAAAAAATTTAGGAATTCTGGTCAGGATCTGGGATCTTACCTAGATGGCCTACTTCATGATAAGTATCTTACCTATTGGGATTATATTCATTTGGATACCCTATTGAGTTTGCAAATACCTCGAACACATTTTCCTGACGAGGAAATTTTTATTACTTACCATCAAATTACAGAGCTTTATTTTAAGTTAATAATACACGAATTAAAGCAAATAATCGACGATAAATTGCAAATAGCAGAGTTCTTTACTGCTAAAATAGAACGTGTTAATCGATACTTTAGAGTGTTGATTAATTCTTTTGATGTAATGATAAAAGGAATGGATAAGGAGCAATTCTTAAAATATAGAATGTCTTTACTTCCTGCTAGCGGTTTTCAATCTGTTCAGTTTAGGTTGATCGAGATTTATTCGACACCCTTGGCACATCTTGTAAATACAAAAGAAAGAGATCGGTTTACAGAAAAAGCACCACTAGAAGAAGTGTTTGAGTATTTGTACTGGAAATCTGGAGCCACTGATCAACATACAGGAGAAAAAACCTTAACGTTAAAACAGTTTGAGTATCGATATACCCCAAGAATGATGCGTATAGCGCATCAGGTAAAAGAAAGTACCATATTTCATAAATATCAGGAATTGCCAGAAAAAGAGCGAAATAATGCGCACCTTATCAAAGCATTACGTACTTTTGATGTAAATGTCAATATTAATTGGTTGTTAATGCATATGGGTGCCGCTTATAGGTACCTTAATAGGGAAAAAGGAGCCGTATTAGCTACAGGAGGTACGAATTGGAAAAGTTTTTTACCGCCTAGTTTTCAGAAAATCCACTTTTTTCCTGATCTTTGGAGCGAAGAGGAAAAAGAAAATTGGGGTAAACAATGGGTTGCTCATCAGTTTAATACAGAAAAATAAATAGTCATCAGTTGAAACAATTAGGTTATTTACTACTTATAGGTGTAGTATTATTTTCATGTAAAAAAGAAAAACAAGAGGCAAAAATTGTTGTTCCGGAAACATTAGTAGAAAAAAAGGAACCTCCTGTTATTAAAGAATTTGGGTTTAACCTCAATGATTTTAATGTTGTTAGGGATACCATAAAGGCTGGAGATAGCTTTGGAGCAATCATGGATACACATGGTGTAGATGGGGCTAAGGTATTTGAGATAACCAACGTTATTAAAGATACATTTAATGTAGCAAAAATTAGAGCAGGAAAGCCTTATATGTTACTAAAATCTAAAGACACAACAGAGAAAGCACAGGTATTTGTATATCAGAATAATAAAATAGACTATACCGTTGTTGATTTTAGAGACAGTATTATAGCTCAAAAAAGAAAAAAACCAGTAACCATTGTAGAAAAAATAGCATCAGGTACAATAGAGAGTAGTCTTTTGCAAACTTTTGATGATTTGGATTTAAATTTTTTGGTAGCGTATAATATGGCTGATATTTATGCCTGGACAATCGATTTCACCAGACTGCAAGCAGGAGATCGATTTAAAGTGGTATATACAGAAAAGTTTATAGAAGATTCTATTCCTGTAGGTATAGATCAAATAAAAGCCGCTTATTTTGAGCATCGTGATAAATCGTTATATGCTTTTAGGTTTAAAGATGATACCATTAATAATACTTCTGGATATTTTGATGAGAAAGCAGAGAATTTGCGTAGAGCATTTTTAAAAGCACCTGTAAAATTTAGTAGGATTTCTTCTCGGTATAACTTAAAGAGAAGGATAAAGTTTTATGGTAATCGTATAAGACCTCATAGAGGAACCGATTTTGCAGCACCAACCGGTACACCTATTTTAGCTACTTCTGATGGGATTGTAACAAAATCAGAACGTAAAGGTGGTAACGGAAAATATGTAAAAATAAGACATAATGCTACCTATGAGACACAATACCTACATATGAGTAGACAAGCCGTAAAAGTAGGTCAGTTTGTAAAACAAGGTGATGTTATCGGGTATATAGGAATGACAGGTAATACCAGTGGACCTCATGTGTGTTATAGATTCTGGAAAAATGGTAAACAAGTAGATCCTCTTCGCGAAGAACTCCCTACTGCTCAACCCTTAACAGAAGAATTGCGCCCTGCCTATTTTAAAGCTATAGAGCCACTAAGATCCCAACTCGATAGCATACAATTTAAACCACAAGAAATTTTGTAGCCGATGTCATTACCAACTGTTGATCCGACAACTACAAAAGCCTGGAAAAAGCTACAAACTCATTATGATGTTATAAAAAATACACACTTAAAAGATCTTTTTAAGGAACAGTCTGATAGAGCAAATGCTTTTTCAATAGCCTATAAATATTTTTATGTAGATTACTCTAAAAATAGAATAAATGCTACGACAAGAGCTCTTTTATTAGCGTTAGCAAGAGAAGTTAAGTTAGATGTAGCCATAGAATCATATTTTTCTGGGAGTAAGATCAATAAAACAGAACAAAGAGCAGTATTACACACAGCATTAAGGGCTAAATCTAACCAGAGCTTAAAACTGGATGGAAACGATATTGTTCCAGTAATTGAGCTAGTTAAAAAAAGCATAAAAAGGTTTAGTGATCAAATTATTTCAGGCGAATTAAAAGGGTATTCTGGTAAGAATTTTACCGATGTGGTCAATATTGGGATAGGAGGGTCTGATCTGGGGCCCTTTATGATTACAGAAGCACTGGAATATTATAGAAACCATCTTAAACTGCATTATATTTCTAATGTAGAGGGAGATCATGTGCATCAAAAATTAAAAACATTAAATCCAGAAACAACCCTTTTTATCGTTGTTTCTAAAACGTTTACCACCCAAGAGACATTATCTAATGCCACTACTGTAAAAAAATGGTTGGTCGAGAAAGCTTCTGTAGAAGCCACTGCAAAACATTTTGTTGCAGTATCTGGTAATACAACCAAAGCAGTTAATTTCGGAATTGAAGAAGACAAGGTGTTTCCATTATGGGGTTGGGTAGGAGGACGTTTTTCATTATGGAGTGCAGTAGGATTATCCATAAGTTTGGCAGTAGGATATGATAATTTTGAAGCCTTACTTGAAGGAGCAGGAGAAATGGATGATCATTTTAAGAATGCACCTTTTGAAGAAAATATACCTGTTTTACTTGGTATGATAAGTATTTGGTATGCAAATTTTTTTAAATCTGAAACCGAAGCTATTGTGCCGTATTCACAATACTTACATAGATTGCCTGCTTATTTACAACAGGCAATTATGGAAAGTAACGGAAAGAATGTAGATAGAAATGGTAATAAGGTTGCATACCAAACAGGAACTATTATTTGGGGAGCACCAGGTACTAATGCGCAGCATGCTTTTTTTCAACTACTTCATCAGGGAACAAAATTGATTCCGGTAGAGTTTATTGGGTATAAAAAATCATTGTTCAAAGATCAGGAACACCAAGATATACTGATGGCAAATTTCTTTGCACAAACGGAAGCCTTAATGAATGGAAAAACCAGAGCAGAAGTTAAGGAAGAATTACAACGTCGATCTATTTCAGAAGAAAAACAAGAACAATTAATACCCTATAAGGTTTTTGAGGGAAATAGGCCAAGCACAACCCTTTTGATCGATAAATTAACTCCAAAAAGCCTTGGGGCATTAATTGCGATGTACGAGCATCGTATTTTTGTACAAGGAGTAGTTTGGAACATTTATAGCTATGACCAATGGGGAGTAGAATTAGGGAAACAATTGGCGTCAAATATTCTTTCAGAAATTAAGGAAAACAAGATAAACAGTCACGATGCATCAACTCATGCGTTGTTAACTCAATATCTCAAATAATTACCATCCTTTACTGCTTCTAATCCTTTTTATTAACCTGAGTTCGATTAATATCAAGTATTCCATAAAAAGCGTCGATTCGAGTGGTTTTTCGTAATAAAATGGAGAAAAATTGTATCGAGAATAGCTTTTTAGTACTGAAATGCTTGTTTTCGATACAAAATTCTTAACAGAATTTTACTCAAACTGACGCATTTCAGATTAATCGAACTCAGTTTATTAGTCAATATTTTTTTAAATATAGCGTGCGACTTTTTTTCAAAACCCATGTTGCAACAAAAAATATCTTTTCAGAAAATATTTGGTAACCTTAGATTTACATAAATATTTAACATTTTGATAATCAGTATATTGCTAAATATTTATACCTTACGGATATCCCATAACTTCAAGAAAACTTAACATTAGGATAAACTATGCACGCATAAAGATTTGTTCTTTTGCCAAGATTATCGTTTTGCTGAATGTAATTATTCTAATTATTTGAAAGTCAATAATATATTTTTTTAGGGTAATTACATGAAGCGTTAAAAAGCAATTAAAAAACACTTAAAACACATTCATGAAAAAAATTACACTTTTACTTGTTGTAATCCTTTTAGCATTTGTTGGGGAGACATATGCACAAGGGGTAGTAACGGGAACCATATTTGATGCAGAGTCAAATGCACCGTTACCAGGAGCAAACGTTATTGAAGTTAGAACTTCTAACGGAACTACTTCGGATTTTGATGGTAAATTTTCTCTAAAAGTTAACAGCCCTACAGGGACGATTAACATTTCTTATGTTGGTTTTGAATCTCAAAACATTGCTTATGATGTTACTAATGGTGATCAAGATTTAGGGACTATTAGTTTAGGTCTTGACAATTCTCTAGAAGAGATTATTATTGTTGGTACAGGAATTATCGATTTAGCCGATGATAGAAAAACTCCTATTGCAGTATCGACAATTACGGCAAACGAAATTAGAGAAAAAGCAGTGGGTAATGTAGAATTACCAGAAATCATCAAGAATACACCATCTGTATTCGTGTCTAATCAAACTGGTTTTGGTGACGGAGCACTTTATGTAAGAGGTTTTGATGATACCAATACTGCGATTCTACTTAATGGTCAGCCAATTAACTCACAAGAAGATGGTAGAGTATTTTGGTCAAACTGGGCTGGACTTGCAGATATTGCCAACGCAGTACAAGTACAAAGAGGTTTAGGTTCTTCTAAACTAGCGATCTCATCTGTTGGGGGTACTGTAAACGTTGTAATGAAAGCTGCTGACAGAAATAAAGGAGGTTTTGCAAGATTTTTAGGAGGTAATGATAGTTATTTTAAAGGAACCGTTGCTTATGATACAGGTATGAATGAAAACGGTTGGGCGTTTTCTGTATTATTAGATTACTGGAAAGGTCATAGAAAGTGGGCAGAAGGTACTTATGGTCAAGGTCAAACATACTTTTTCTCTGCAGGATACAAGCCAAATGAAGAGCATTCATTCAACTTCCTAATCACAGGAGCACCACAATTTCATGCACAAAGATGGTCTCAGCCATTAAACAGACTAGAAGCAAATCCTAGATACAATCAACATTGGGGGTTTTCTGAAAGCCTTGATGCAAACGGTAACTTTTATACCGAAAAGCAGGATACCGAAAGAGGTAACTATTATCACAAACCTGTTACTAACTTAAACTGGGACTGGAAAATCTCTGAAGCATCAACACTTTCTTCTGTATTGTATGCTTCATGGGGTCGTGGAGGTTCTGTAGGGCCAAGAGGAGCTAGCTCATTAAGAGTAACAGATCCAGATGGAGATGGACCGCTTAGAGGACAGATAGATTTTTATGGGATTGATCAACGAAATCTTGCTGATGCAAATGGTATCGGAAATGAAAATGGAGATGAAACATATGTTAGAAGAAATTCTGTAAATAACCACCAATGGTATGGTTTAATCTCTAACTTTAATACCGAATTATCTGAAAAACTATCTTGGAATGTCGGAGTAGATTTTAGATTATATCGCGGAGATCACTTTAGACAAATAACAGACTTTCATGGGTTAACAGGTTGGGCCAATGACCGCCCAGATGGTAAAGTAGTTACAGAATCTTTTAAGTCAAATCCATGGTCTGCTTTATTTAATTTTGCAGATGAAGGTGAGCGTATCGATTATGACTATTCAGAAAATATTAATTACCAAGGCCTTTTCTCTCAATTAGAATTTGCAGATGATAAGTTTACCGCATTCTTTCAAGGAGCAGTTTCTAATCAATCTTATGTAAGAGATGGTAGATTTTTTGATGTAGGAAAATCTGATGCTATTAATAAAATTGGTTATAACGTAAAAGGAGGAATTGGATATACCATAGAAAATATGCATACGTTGTATGCAAATGCTGGTTACTACTCTAGACAACCTTTTTTAGATAACGTTTTTCAGAGTATCAGACGTTCAAACGAATTGGTAGAACCAGAAGTAGATAATGAAGATATCCTTGGAGTTGAATTAGGATACCGTATCAAAGCAGGTAGATTTAGAACAAACTTTAATGCATATTATACAAACTGGGATAATCGAGTAATCCTTTCAGATGGTTCTATAGATCTTAATGCTGTACCAACTCCTGATAATACCGATGATGATACCAACGTAAATATTTTTGATAGAGGAGTTCAGCAAATACACACTGGTGCCGAATTAGAGTTTGAATATCGAGCAAACGATTGGGTGAATCTTAAGGGGTACATTTCTGGTGCATCATGGAGATTTAACGGAGAAGTAGATAGAGATACTTATAATGATGATACTAATGAGTTAATATCTTCGCAGTCAGGGGTTGATTTATCTGGCGTAAAAGTAACTACGGCTCCACAATTCACAGCTGGTTTGGGTACAAAAGTTAATGTTTTTGAAGGAATGTCTATTGATGCAAACATCAATTATTATGCAGAGCATTACCTTAATGAGATTGATTTTGATGACTCGAATTTACAGACAACCAATGTTGGAAAAATCAAACCTTTCTCGCTTACCGATGTTGGGTTAACATATGATTTTAAATTAGATAATAGTAAACTTACCTTTAGAGGTAATGTATACAATGTGTTTGATGAGGTAAGATTACAGCAAACGGACGTTTTTGGTTATATATTTACTAACGGAGTTACCTTTAATGGTTCTGTAACGTATAAATTCTAATTTAGAATATATATAATTTACAAACCCTCTTTGTTGGATCATCTAACAAAGAGGGTTTTTTCATACATAATTTTTTTACCTTTGGATAAATTAAACACATCATTATGTACCAAGCTATACAAATTGTTCATTCTTATTGGGCTTATCTCGTTCTTCTGGTAGTTACTCTGGCAACTATCAATGCCCTTGCAGGTTTTTTTACAAAAAGAGAATACGCTCCCAAAGATTTTAGGATCTCTTTATTTGGATTGATCGTTACGCATATTCAGTTATTGATAGGGATTGTTATTTTCTTTGTGTCTCCTTTGGTAGTTTGGTTTTCGGGTACCCATAAAGTAGGAGAGATTATGAAAGATGCTACCTTACGTTTGTACAATGTAGAGCATCCTATGATGATGATTTTAATGGTTGTTTTTATTACCATGGGGTATTCTAAGCATAAAAAGAAACTGACTTCTACTCCCAAGTTTAAAGTATTGGCCATTTTCTATACGTTAGCATGGTTATTTATGCTATCTAGAATTCCGTGGGCAAACTGGTTCTAGAGTTTAGTAGATAGTAAAGAAACTTTTTTATCGTTAGATGACTGCTATTTGTCTATATAAACGTTCTACTTATCTTTATTAAAAGATTAGAGTAGGCAATTCATACTACTTTTGAAACATAAATCTTAAAGAAACCCGTAATGAAAACTGGAATTATAATACCTTGTCACAACGAAGAAAACAGATTGGATATCACAGCTTATCTAGGTTTTTTAAAAAAAGGAAGTGATGTTCATTTGTGTTTTGTAAACGATAGTAGTAGTGACAATACAGCTATTATGTTAAAAGACATACAATCATATGATCCTTATAAAGTAAGTGTTCTTGAAACAGAAAGTAATCTAGGGAAAGCGGGAGCGATACGAACAGGAGCCAAATATTTAAATGAGAGAGCAGATATTAAGCATATAGAGTTGATGATTTAAGAAATAGGTTTTATAAAACCGCTTGAATAACATCACTTTAAAACAAACTTTTTAGAACATACTATATACTATCAAGAGCAATTGTACATAACATACAGTTGCTTTTTGCTTTATTTGATAAGATACGTTTGCGAATAAAAATTTCGCATATAATCACATTCTTTTTCTACTATATTTTCTTCATAAAATTAAACAATAGCTAAGGCTATTCTTTAATTTGATTCATCAATCTAGCGAAAAATAGTTGCAATTATTTATACGAAATTCTCATCCGAAAATCGTATTAGTTACCAAAAGCAGTTAGTACCAGTTTTCTTGAGCCGCCATAATCTCTGTGTTCGCATAAATAAATGCCTTGCCAGGTGCCTAAATTTAGAGTCCCTTTGGTAATAGGTATGGTAACCGATGTTCCCATTAACGAAGCTTTGATATGTGCCGGCATATCATCTGGCCCCTCGTAGGTATGGATGTAGTAAGGAGCATTTTCGGGAACAAGAATGTTCATGTGACTTTCAAAATCTTGACGTACCGTTGGATCTGCATTTTCGTTGATAGTAAGACTGGCAGAAGTATGCTTTATAAACACCTGTAACTGCCCAATATCAATAGTTTTTAGTTCATGAAATTCTGATACGATGATATCAGTAATTAAATGAAAACCTCTAGGGTATGGAGATAATTGAATTTCTTTTTGAAAAAAGACCATAGGATACACTTACTTAAAAGAAACGAATCTATAATAAGCCAACAATTTAATGCAAATTTTACGATTAAAAGAGGTTGATCTGTGATAAGTCTAATATCTTTATAGGTGTTAACTAATACTATAGAATGGATTTATCAAAAATTAAAATGGTAGCTACAGATATGGATGGAACGCTACTTAATAACCAAGGGAAAGTAAGTCGTCTTTTTTTTGAACTTTTTGAAGAGTTACAAAATCTAGGAATCATTTTTGTTGCTGCTAGCGGCCGACAATATTATAGTATTATCGATAAATTAAAACCTATCAAAGATGATATTTATGTAATTGCAGAAAATGGAGCACTTACCATGAAAAGAGGCGAAGAGCTTTTGGTTACAGAGATTTGTCGTGATACGTATTTGGAGTTAATATCAATTACCAAAAAACTAGAGGGGTCTCAAGTGATACTTAGTGGTAGAAAACAAGGGTATATAGAAAATTATGGACAGGATTTTGAAACCATGTTTAGTGAGTTTTGTGATCGATATGAAATTGTAGAAAATCTGTCAGAGGTTACCAATGATCAGTATCTTAAAATAGCAATTTGTAATCAAAAAGGAGCAGAAAAGTACTTGTACCCTGCTTTAAAACACTTAGAGGATCGTCTAAAAGTAAAAGTATCTGGAGAAATCTGGTTGGATTTATCACATAACAATGCTAACAAAGGGTATGCGTTACAAAAGCTTCAAGAACGCTATAATATATTGCCAGAAGAAACAATGGTATTTGGTGATTATAATAATGACCTGGAAATGATGGGTAAAGCTACTTATAGTTTTGCGATGCAAAATGCACACCCCAATGTAAAAGCCATTGCAAACTATACCACAAAAACTAATGATGAAAATGGGGTAGAATATATGCTCAAAAAAATGATAGCAGCAAAAAAGACAATTCTTAAGAATTAGTTATACCAGTTCTTAAATAATTTTACCGTTGACTGAATTGAATTGTTTTTGATTCAGGTGAGAAAGAAAATTTATGGATAGCAGGGCTATCGATATATTTTATTTTGAAATATGGAGCAAAAAGAAACAATTTTAGTAGGTAATATCATTTGAGAAATGGTATTAGTATTCGGTTCTGTCCATTTTTTTACTCCATTCGTTAAAAACTTCGACAGCTTCATTTCGCATTAGTCCTTCAAAACTAATATGGCGGTTGTCGATAGTTTTGTCGAGTTCGTCATATATAAACTGATCATCAAACTGAATAGCAGCTGCATCTTCTTTGGTACAGCCATAAAATACTTTTTTAGGTCTTGCCCAATAAATAGCACCCAAACACATAGGGCAAGGCTCGCAAGAGGTATAAATAGTACAATCCTCTAGCTGAAACGTTTCTAGTTTTTTACAGGCTTCTCGAATAGCTACCATTTCTGCATGTGCCGTAGGATCGTTAGAAGAGGTAACACGGTTACATCCTTCTGCAATTATTTGATCATCCTTTACCACCACAGCTCCAAAAGGGCCTCCAATATTGGCGTTCATTCCTTCTTGAGCAACTGCTATGGCTCGTCCCATAAAATATTTATCTCTTTCGGTGATCATAGCGCTGTAAAATGAGGTGTTTTGATCTAATCTCTAATCATTAAGCTTTAATACCGCCATAAATGCTTCTTGCGGAATTTCTACATTTCCTACCTGTCGCATACGCTTTTTACCTTTTTTCTGCTTTTCTAACAGCTTACGCTTACGAGAGATATCACCCCCATAACATTTGGCAGTTACATCTTTTCGAAGTGCTTTTACGGTTTCACGTGCTATAAACTTTGCTCCGATTGCCGCTTGTATAGGAATATCAAACTGTTGTCTAGGGATTAATTCTTTCAGCTTCTCACAGATCTTTTTACCAATATCATAAGCGTTATCCTTATGTAATAATGCAGATAGTGCATCTACAATATTTCCGTTCAATAAAATATCTACTTTTACCAATTTAGAAGCACGCATACCTATTGGGGCATAATCAAAAGATGCATATCCTTTAGAAACTGTTTTTAAGCGATCATAAAAATCAAAAACAATCTCTGCCAATGGCATGTCAAAACTAAGCTCTACTCGTTCTGTGGTCAAATACGTTTGATTGGTAATTTCACCACGTTTTTCTATACATAAAGACATTACAGATCCAACAAAATCAGATTTAGTAATGATTGTAGCTTTAATAAACGGTTCTTCGACCCTGTTCATAGAAGAAGGGTCCGGGAGATCAGATGGATTGTTAACAATAATGATATCATCGGGTTCCTTATTTGTGAACGCGTGATAGGATACGTTAGGAACCGTAGTAATTACAGTCATATTAAACTCACGTTCTAATCGCTCCTGGATGATCTCCATATGTAGCATTCCTAAGAACCCACATCTAAAACCAAAACCTAGTGCTGCCGAGCTTTCTGGGATAAATACTAGCGAGGCATCATTAAGTTGTAATTTTTCCATAGAATTACGTAACTCTTCATAATCTTCTGTGTCTACGGGATAAATCCCTGCAAATACCATTGGTTTTACATCCTCAAAACCTTCAATAGCGTTTTCTGTAGGAGTTTTTGCGTCGGTAATCGTATCACCAACTTTTACCTCTCGAGCATCTTTAATACCTGTGATTAAATATCCTACATCCCCTGTCTTGATTTCTTTTTTTGGAACCTGATTTAATTTTAAAGTACCAACTTCATCTGCAAAGTAATTCTTTCCGGTAGCGACAAACTTAATTTGTTGCCCTTTTTTGATCTCACCATCAACCACTCTAAAATAGGTTTCTACTCCTCTAAAAGGGTTGTATACCGAGTCAAAAATAAGGGCTTGTAGAGGTGCTTCTGGGTTTCCTTCTGGAGCTGGAATACGATCTATGATTGCAGTAAGAATTTCTTCGATACCAATGCCCGTTTTTGCACTTGCCGGGATTACTTCTTCAGCATCACACCCTAGCAAATCAACAATATCATCTGTTACCTCTTCTGGATTTGCACTTGGTAAATCTACTTTGTTAAGTACCGGGATAATTTCCAGGTCGTTCTCTAACGCTAGGTATAGGTTAGAGATGGTTTGTGCCTGTATACTTTGTGCAGCATCAACAATTAGTAGTGCACCTTCACATGCAGCAATAGATCGAGAAACTTCATAAGAAAAATCTACGTGACCAGGAGTATCAATAAGATTTAGGATATATTCTTCCCCTTCATGGGTATATTCCATCTGTATTGCATGACTTTTAATAGTAATACCACGTTCCCGCTCTAGGTCCATACTATCCAGTAGTTGTGCTTGTGCTTCTCTGGCGGTTACCGATCCTGTAAAATCCAATAAGCGATCAGCAAGTGTACTTTTACCGTGATCAATATGTGCAATAATGCAAAAATTTCTAATGTTCTTCATTCGTTCTTTTCGATTAAGCTTTTTGGCGTGACCCACAAGGGGTCGGGCTTTCCGTTTCAATTCCTCGCACTTCCTATGTCAGGCTGCGGGATTTTCTCTGCACTCCCTCACGCAAATTTCAGGCTGCTAATGACTTGCAAATATAAGCGATTTTGGAAGCTTTATACTATCTGTACGCGTATTTTTATGGTATGATGACTTTGTAAATTATGGGCAGAAGTCTCAAGGTCCTTTATAATTTGTATTTTTGCCAAAAAAAGTAAGTACCGTGGCCAAAATAGGAGACATAGATGTAGGAGAATTTCCGTTGCTATTAGCACCGATGGAAGATGTAAGTGATCCACCATTTCGTGCCTTGTGTAAAGAGCAAGGAGCAGATGTGGTATATACAGAGTTTATATCCAGCGAGGGATTGATTCGTGATGCAGCAAAGAGTGTCATGAAGTTGGATATTTATGAAAAAGAACGCCCGGTGGGGATTCAGATTTTTGGAGCCAACCTCGATTCGATGTTGAGGTCGGTAGAGATTGTAGAAGCCTCTGGACCCGATATCATCGATATTAATTTTGGATGCCCGGTAAAAAAAGTGGTCAGTAAAGGAGCTGGAGCAGGAATCCTAAAAGATATTGATCTCATGGTAAAGCTTACCAAAGCTATGGTAGAGCATACCAAACTACCTGTTACTGTAAAAACACGTTTAGGTTGGGATCATGATTCTATAAAAATTGTAGAGGTAGCAGAACGAATACAAGATGCAGGAGCCAAAGCCATTTCTATTCATGGTCGTACACGAGCACAGATGTATAAGGGCAATGCCGATTGGAGACCCATTGCCGAGGTAAAAAATAATCCCAGAATGCATATCCCTGTGTTTGGTAATGGCGATGTAGACACGCCAGAACGTGCTATGCAAATGAGAGACGAATATGGTCTAGACGGTGCTATGATTGGTCGTGCCAGTATTGGATATCCCTGGTTTTTTAAAGAAGTAAAACATTTTTTCGAAACCGGAGAACACTTACCACCACCAACGATAGAGGAACGTGTAATCGCCGCACGTAGACACCTACAAATGTCTATCGATTGGAAAGGCGAAAAATTGGGTGTTTTCGAGACTCGTAGGCATTATACCAATTATTTTAAAGGGATTCCGCATTTTAAAGAATACCGTACCAAAATGGTGACCAGTGATCATCCCGAGGATGTATTTGCTGCTTTTGATGAGGTACAGGAGAAATTTGCAGGATTTCAGTTTGTGTAGACAATCTTGATTTCTTTTTTCTGATTTGATGCTAATTCTATATTTAGGATTATAGTACTGTATTTGTTTAGGAGTACAATATTTTTATTTTCTTTGTTATTCACTCTGAATCATACCTCTTATGAAAAAAAGACCATCCATTTTTTTTCTTCCTTTTATTTATGCCTTATTTTTTTTGATGCCATTTTGTATTTCTGCTCAAGTAGCAAAAGATACACTACTGGCATCGCAATATTTTAAGAAAGCGGATTCGTTATTAACAGATAAGAAATTTGAGAGTTCTATAGCACTTTTTAAAAAAGTCATACCTATTTATAAAAATGCTGGAACATGGGAAAGGGTTGCAGCCTGTTATAACGGTATCTCAGAAAACCAGTGGCGTAATAGAGAATATGAGAAATCCTTAAAAAATGCTCAAAAAGCGTTAAAGATTAATGCTGATTATGTCAAAAAAGACACACCAGAAACAGCTAAGGCATATGCAAATATAGGAGAGTATTATGAAAAAAAGAATAATCTAGTGAAAGCCCAAATTAATTATGAAAAAGCATTAGACATTAGATTAAAAATATGTTCTATAAATGATTTTATTTTAGCGACATCATATAACAAAACAGGTATAATTTATGCTAGGAAAAGAGATTATAAAAAAGCTCTGGAACATTTTAAACATGCATTATCTATTTCTATGAATACTTTAGGTCTTAACCATGAAAAAACAGCTAGTTTTCATAATAATATTGGGATAGTATATGAATCAATGGATAAGTATGACCTGGCAATTGCATATTATAGAAAAAGTGTAGAAATTAAAATCAAAATATTTGGTGAAAACCATAAAAGCCTTTCTACAAATTATGTGAACATTGGCTCTTTGTTTTCGAAAATACTTCAAGCGGAAAAAGCTTTGGATTATTATGAAAAAGCTTTAGTTATTAGTAAATTAAATAAAAATGCTTTTCATACATCTGTTGCATATGAAGGTATGGGTGGTATATATAAGCAATTTGGAGCATTTGACAATGCCTTAAAATATTATATGGAGAGTTTAGCTATAAAAGAGAAAGTATTAGATCAAAATCACCCTTTAATTGCAAATGTATATAATAATATCGGGAATACTTACAAAGACAAAGAAGTTTATGAAAAAGCTTTAGAATATCATAAAATTGGAATTGCAAAATTATGTAAAACACTGGGAGAAAGTAATCCTGATTTAATCGGGCATTATCATAACATTGGAATTGTTTATCATAAAACAAAAGATTACAATACGGCACTAAGTTATTATAAAAAGGGATTAGATATAATTTTAAAAACGTATGGGGAAAACCATTCAAATACAGCACACTCATACAACAATCTTGGCAAAACATATGAAGAATTGCAAGAGTATTCTATGGCATTAGAGTATTATTTAAAATCTCAATATATATATATAAATGTTTTTGGAGAAAACAACCTTAAAATATCTACAGCATATAATTATACAGCTTTGGCTTATATGAAAAATAAGGAATATAAAAATGCTTTGGAAAATTATCAAAATGCAATTCAAGCTAATACAAATAAATATAACCAAACCTCTAAATTCGACATTTTTTTGGATTTTAGGATTGCTTTAATAAGCTTAGAAGGAAAAGCAAGTACTTTAAAGGCATTATATAAAGAAAATAATAATATAAAGAATATAGAAAACGCTAGTAATATTTATAAAAATGTTGATGTTTTAATAAAACAAATACGAAAGACTTATACTAATTATCAAGATAAAGTCTTATTTGCCAAAAAGGCTAGAGAAATATATCTAGGAGCTATAGAAACACAATTGTTGCTTGGAAACCTTAAAAAAGATAAAAAATATATAGAAGAAGCCTTCTATTATGCAGAAAAAAGTAAATCCAATACCTTAAAAGAACTATTAAATGATGCTAACGCAAAAGACTTTACGGGGTTACCAAGCAATGTAGTAGAGTTAGAAAAAGAATTAAAAATAAAGAAAGCTTTTTATCAATCGCAGATCAATACAGAACTTTCTAGTAAAAGTAAAGATTCAACTAAACTTACAAATTATGAAAGTAAATTGTTCGATATCGTTAGACAACAAGATTCTTTAACTACTATTCTAGAGAAAAACCACCCCAAATATCATCAACTTAAATATAAAGATGAGCTCATCACGGTATCAGAAATTCAACAACAATTGGATGATAAAACAACAGTATTAGAATTTTTTACCACAGATAGTATTAGTTATGCATTTACAATTTCAAAAAATGATATCAATGTTCATGAATTGTCTACCCCAAAACTTACAGGACATATCGAGGCATTTCGTAAAGGTGTAATTTCACAAAATATCAAAACCTATACACAAAAAGCACATGCTTTATATCAAAGCTTAATAGTGCCAGTCAAAAAGAATATCATTGGGGATAAGCTTATTATTATACCCGATAATTCGTTATGGCATCTTAATTTTGAGTTGTTACTAACTCAAAAACCCGATTCAGATAATTTTGCTACCATGCCGTATATGCTTAGGGAGTATGCGATCACCTATGCCAATTCTGCTAATCTTTTGTTTTCAAAGTTTAAACCTAAAGAAGTTACCGATACATTAAAAGAATGTCTGGCATTTTCATTTTCTGATAGTACATATACTAATACCAGTGCAACCCGTTTTGCTACCTTAAGAGGTACTGGAGATGATTTACCTGGTACACGAGAAGAGATCAGAGCCATTTCTAATATTATCGACGGACAATATTATTACGGATCGCAGGCAATAGAAGCTAATTTTAAGAAAAACGCCGGTCAATATAACATCCTACATCTCGCATTACATGGTGAAGTAGATAATGAACGGCCCGAGAACTCTAAACTGTATTTTACAAAAAGTAACGATACTCTAGAAGATAACCTGTTGTATAGTCATGAGTTGTTTGCGTTGGATATCCCTGCCGAGTTAACTGTACTTAGTGCCTGTAATACAGGAACTGGTAAAATAGCCAAAGGAGAGGGGATAATGAGTTTGGGTAATGCTTTTCAGTATGCAGGAACCAAAAGTTTGTTATTAACAAGTTGGGAGGCGTCAGATAAAACCACGCCGGTATTAATGAAGAATTTTTATACCAACCTAAAAGAGGGGATGAACAAAGGAGAAGCGTTACAGCAAGCTAAACTACAATATTTGCAAACCGCCAATTTTAATGAAGCCAATCCTTTTTATTGGGGAGGGTTTTATCTTTTGGGAGATAGCACTCCTATGCATTTTGATACGAACACACCTTGGTATTGGGTCGTTGGGTTTTTGTCGTTGATACTTATTGTGGGCTTAGTTTTTATAAGAAAAAGAAAAAAGAAGAGCGTATAAATTGCCTTGTTTACACATAATAATTATGAGCTACCTTTTGAAAGTAACTCATAGCTATTACTTATACTTTTAGTTCGGCACACAGATACCCAGAGATCCGATATAACGTCTGCATGACCAGTCTCCTGGTCCATCCCATGGTCCCATACAATCTCTACGAGTGCTGCAATATCTAATACCGCGTCCTCCGTTGATATTACTTTGTTCTGTTTTACTTAATGTTTTTCCTAAAGAGCTAATGCTTTTTTTCATGATATAAATAATTTAAATTGGTGTATTAAAAATACCTAAAAGCATCAGAAAAGTAGTTTCTGATCATTTTTTTTAACAAGAGTTTAGAATTGGTATTAGGTTACAAGTTTATGGTTAATCCTACTAGAAGCTAATAAAGAAGCTACAAACCCAATAATTGTAATGGTAAAAAATACCACCACAAAACTCATAGGGGTGATACGTGTGGGATAGGGTAAAGAAGGGGTAATCATCAACAATCCATATTGTTGTTGTAATGCGATAATAACAAACCCAATAAATAATCCTAATAAGGTACCCAGAACGGTCATTAGAGACCCCTGAAGCAAAAATATTTTTCTTATTCCGGACAAAGAAGCCCCTACATTGTATAATGTTTTTAGATTGCCCTTTTTATCAATAATCATCATGATAATCGCCCCAGCCACATTAAACAAGGCAATAATGGCAATGAGTGTTAATACCAGATAAGATACCAGGTTTTCGGTATTAAGCATCTTGTATAAAGTGTCATTAAGCTGAATCCTATTTTTTATTACGACATCGTCTTTAAAAATAAATTGTAATCCTTCGATCACGACTTCTTCAGTAGCTCCTGGGGCTAACTTAAGCTCGATATGGGTTACTTTATCCTCGGGCAATTCTAATAGTTTTCTGGTCAGTCCAACGGTACCAAAAATATATTTCTGATCCAATTCTTCGTTCACACTATAAATACCCGTATTGACTACTTTTTCTGATCTAAATGCTTTTGTAGGATCATTAGGAATGCCTTTGCCTGGTTTAGGTACA
Source organism: Aquimarina discodermiae (assembly GCF_040786235.1). NCBI lineage: Bacteria > Pseudomonadati > Bacteroidota > Flavobacteriia > Flavobacteriales > Flavobacteriaceae > Aquimarina > Aquimarina discodermiae. The sequence goes on along the minus strand of NZ_JBFMKP010000032.1, from coordinate 1,417 downwards.
TAAATACTTAGCAGATTGGTATAGGCTTGTTCTACTCCCATGCTTAACTCTCTACTAATCCCACTACCGGCGATTACCTGAAAATCATTGTCTTTAAGCCATTCACCAAGAGCCATAATACTATCGGTGTGGATAACTTTGTGGTAATTGGGGTCTACTCCTTTAATATAGGCTGTTTTTTGTTTGTCTCTAAACTCTAAAAACACACGTTCTTCGATGATTTCAGAAAAATTAGCGACTCCCTCAAGTTGTGTAAGCTTTTCTTTTTGGGTTTGGGTAAATGTAAATGTTTTTCCGCTGGTCGGGAATAGCTTTAGGTCAGGATCAAAATAATTAGAAAACTGAAGGCTAAAATCTTTAAGTCCTGCAAAACCCGAAAGCACAATAAATAAAGACATGGCACCTATAACCACTCCTGCTGCTGCAATTCCTGTAATGATATTGATGGCATTACTACTTCCCGGAGAAAATAAATATCGCTTGGCGATGTACAATGAAAAATTCAAATCGTTTACAGGATCTTTATATAAGAATCGACACTTTAATTATGCACTAAAGATAAGAGAAATGAAATTGTCTCACCAACCAAGTAATTACTTCTTTTTACGGCGTTCTAATAAATCTGGGTTTTGTATAGGGTTTTCTTCTCCTTTTACAGCTTTTTCTATAGTCGAAATATATTCTAAAGAGTCATCTATATAATAGGATAACTCAGGCATACGGCGTAACTGATTTTTGGTACGTTGTGCTACCTGGTGTTTAATTTGTGATTTTACCGCATTTACCTCTTTCAATACCTTGTCTCCCTCTTGATGCGGAAAAACACTCATATATACCTTTGCAATCGAAAGATCTGTTGTAACACTTACCTTGGTTACAGAAACCAAAATTCCTTGTATCCCTGCTTCACGTAATGCAAGTTGTATCACATCTGCGATATCGCGCTGTAATACTCCTGCAATTTTTTTCTGTCTATTTGTTTCCATGGTGCAAAAATACATGAACTGGATTAAACTTTTTTGATTCATGCAAAAAATGATGATTTTTTAGTGAATTGAGGTGCTTTTTGCACCTCATAGCGGTGTTACGAAGTAAAAAAGAAGATGAAAACTGAGTGAAAAGACATTTTTATAGCGAATAGAAAAAAGTTTACACGATATTCTAGATTAAAATTTTTAAATTCTTACTGCTCATTAAACTCTTTTAATCCAGATTATGAAGTTTAATTCTCAAGATCTTTCTTCAAAATGACGTAACTCTTTTTTCATAGAATGCCGCTTGATCTTGCTTTTAGAGCAGTGCAATTTCATTTAAAACCCTAAGATTTTTTCTCTGTATTTAGTATTCAACAATGCTTTGAGTCGTTTTTTGTTTTTACTTTTCTTGAAGGTTTGTTCTTGATTTAGAATAGTTAATA
>NZ_JBFMKP010000031.1:0-66952 GCF_040786235.1 Aquimarina discodermiae | reverse complement strand
TATTTCCATTTTTTTACCGTCAAACTTTTTAAGAGAATCTATTATTTCAGATTTAGTTTTTTGAGTTTTTATGAGTTTATTTATGTCAAGTTTATAAATATTCATTCGAATTGGTTACAACGGTCTAGTGTATGAAACGTAGCGTATAAATAGACACTAACTTTTCAGATTAACACAGAGCCGAATTTTTATATTTTGTTTTTAATTTTTCTATTCTAAAAGCCAAATTTAAAAATTTGACGGTCTTCGTGAATAATCAATTAACATATGATATAACACTTATTAGCTATGTTTTATACATTGTGTTGTGCTTTAGTGTTTTTTCGTTTTTTTATTTTCCAAATTACATGTGTCGTAATTCCAGCTATTGTTCCGAAAATCCAAAATCCGATTGTTATTCCGAGTATTGGCATTCCACAATTAATTCCGTCAGTTCTTGGTTCTGGGTAAAACAATTTTGGAAAAACAAAAAAGTAACAGATTAGTAAAACTAATAGAATTATAAAATTCGGAAGTTTAGGTCTGTATTTATTATTCAAATAATAGAATCCAAATTGAATTAAAGAAATTCCGATGATAAAAAGTAAAATCATTTAATTCAGCTTTTGTTCGTGTAAAATCCTTTCTCTTTAGTTTCCAAATTTTCTATTATTAATTCTTTTCCATAACAGAAAATCACTTTTGCTTTTCCTTGATTCGTTTCAATTATTCCATTGTCAATTTGAAAAGAGTTTTTTGCTAACCAATCTCCAATATGATTTCCTTCTGTATATTTCCAATCTTGTTTTTCAATGAAAGAAGGTGAGTTTAAGTATAAGCCTAAAACAACAGTAGCAGTTCCGGTTATCAAACTTAATATTTTTAAAATCCGCTTTTTCATTTTTTAGAAATATTTCTTTTTAGTATGTCATTCAGCATTAAGCACAACGTTAAGTGTAAAATGCGTTTTAATGCATTTTACACCGTGTTATCGTTTTTTTTATTATTTGGCGTGAATGGTTAGTTCGGTTTTCAACAGAAATGGTACACCTGTGTTAAAATCATTATCCCAATAAACATCAACATTTCCTGACCACATAACTTCAATTTTTCCATTTTTAAGCTTACCAAACTTTAATTTATTGTTTGTTGTTGCACAATGGTTAAACACATATATTATTCCGATTTCAGAATGTTTATATGATGGGTCATCTGCATCTTTCCAATTATATGAAGTTCCTTGTAACTCTTCCCATGTCGAAATATTAAACTCAAGACCTTGATGAATTATATTTGGTTGCCAAATTTCATTATCGATATCGCGCTCTTCGGTTTCGACCTCAAGATAACATTCAAGTTGACCACCCTTGAAGACTCCTTTGATGTATGCTTTGGTGATTTTAAATTCTCTGTCTTTAAGTTTGAACACATCTATATTCATTTCTTGATAATTTAAATTTGAAGATATTGATTCACTCTTTGAGTGTGGTTGAATTAATGATTTAGTATTAACAGTTGTCATTTTACTTTTTTCATTTTTAACCGTCAAAAAAAGTGATAAGCTAATAATAATTATATTAAGAAATTGCATAAGGCAAAGTTTTCATCAAGTTGGTATTCTATACGCGAAAATGTGTCAAATGAACGATAACGGTTAGTATAAGAAACGTAGGGCAGGTGATAAGCGATACGTTTCGGTTTGTTACTAAGCCAAATATAAATATTTTGCTTTTATCATTTTTTGTAAATGCCAAATTTTATATTTGGCGACTTTGAAAGTAAACACAGACCATTTGATTAAGCCCGAAAGCCCTATGTTTTTTTATACATTGTTAGCCTTTGTTATTTTCCGCAACAAATTTCACTTTCCGCTTATTCACAGTATTATAAAAGTCAGCCGATATTATTTTGTCATTTTGGAATTTTAAAACTCGTTCAAAGTTAGATTCAAAATGATAGTAACTATAAATATCGTAGGCTGTGATTTTAAGAAATTTTAGCTCCGAAAGTTTAGTCAGTTCAATATTTATTAGCGAACCTTGAATGAAAGTTTCGACAATTGGATTATCAATCTTTTTAAATCTATTTTTAGGTATTTTTACTGTTCCGCTATCAAAATCACTGTAAAAATACTCTTCTTTAAATTTAATGTGTCCAGATGAGGGATTTTGTTTTTTGTCAATGAACTTAACAATTAATGTGTCAGTTTTTTTAGTTTGATCATATATCTTAACAATTCGATTTTCTTTCTTAATATCTTTTTCAGAATCGCCAAAACTTAAAAACAACTTCCCTTTATTAATTTTGTAAGTTCCTTTTCCATACCACAATTGTCCGTCATCTGTTTTGAATTTATGCTCGAAAGTTTTTGATTTAGGATACAGAAAATACTTATTACTAAACATTGAAGAGTTTTGCTGTGAAAAAACTAAAGTATCTTGAGCAGATAATCGCATTATCATCAGCAAAAAAAACAATAATACAAATGGTTTTTCCATAATAAAGGCTAACGCCAAATATATGAATCGGAGCAAGGCAAGCAAGCCTAAACCAATTGATCTATCTGCACATTTTTATTTCTTGTTAATTTATAAAAATCTAGCGCCACAGCAAAAAAGAAATGACCTTTCGATCCGGCACTAAACTTTGCTCTGATTTCATATATAATGTTGTAGAGCGTTTTTATTCGCGTTGTTCTTCGTGTTCACGAGCTAATTCCACAAGCATATTTTCAAAATCCGCATATTGGAATTCAAATTCGTCATAGACCTCGTGATCCCAAAGTACAATTTGGTAATTATTATTTAGACATTCAGTTGTCGTGTCAAAACATAACAATCCCCAATCACTCCAACTCGCAAATGGAATATGTCCAGTTTCGATTAAATCTTCTGCTGGGTAACCGTCAAAAATCATCTCCATTATTTTAGCTCTCCAAGTATTGATCGGATGAGCACAGAATGAACATTCGCCTATGTATAAATCATAGAAATGTTTGTGTTTAAGAAACTGCTTATAACTCTCAGGTAGCTTATGTCCAATTTCTTTTTCCAATTCCACCAATTCTATGTCTGTAACTGTACTTGGAATGGGAAACCAATTATTCCATTCTTGTTTTTTGTCCGAATCTTTTTCCGCCATTTCAGGCTCAATTCTTATCGGTAACGAATTTATTTCCAACGAAACTATTTCGTCAAGATATTTGTCAATTATTTTTTTCAAATTTTTATTTTCAATGCTCTACAACGCTGCCTGTATGAATCGGGGCTTGCAAAATAGCCTTGATCAATTGATCCAGCCGCGCTTGTTTTTGATTTCTTTTTTACAAACCTATTAAAAATTAGCGCCACCGCAAACACAAAACTACCTTTCGAAAAATCATAATTGCCCTGATTTCATACAGCTTGTTATGGGGCGTACCACTTTTACAAGCCAGAATCTTGCAAATATACCGCAGTAAAGTGATATCTGTTTGCGCCACGATTCCTCAATAATTGTTTTCCTACAGCGATCACTTTGCTGCCTTTGGATCAGTTATTTGCCAAACCAGAAAATCACTAGCTTTAATTCCGTTAACTTTTCGTGATTTACCCTAAAAAAGCGATTTTCTTATCCGTTTTGCTCCGAAACACTCCGTTTTCGTGGTTTTTTCATCGCTTTTTTACTTCGGATCGGTCACAGAACATTGCAAAAATAGACTGTCCAAAATTCCGTTGAAAGTTCAGATTGCGTTTTGTTTTTCAGAGCTAGAGTATGCCCCCTAACGTCTCGTATAAGAAACGTAGGGCGGGTGATAAGCGATACGTTTCGGATTGGTACTAAGCCAAATATAAATATTTTGCTTTTATCATTTTTCTCGTAAATGCCAAATTTTATATTAGGCGACTTTACAAATAAACACAGACTCTTCGATTAAGCTCAAAAGCCCTATGTTTTCTTATACATTGTTACCAACTGTTATTTTATTTCATTTTTCCTAAAAATATAGTTTTTTAGTAACTCAATTAAAAAATGGTACGTTAATTGAATCAGATAATGTGTTGAATAATTTTGTATCTTTGCAATCCTTTTTGTATTTTAGATACAATAATAACTATTGTTATGTTAGAAAAAGAGTTTGAATATTATCTGAAAAATCAAGATGAATTATTAAAAAAATTCAATGATAGATTTATTGTTTTAAAAAACAATGAAATTTTAGGTGATTATTCTTCTGAAATAGAAGCCTTATCAGAAACAAGAAAGTCTCACGAAGTTGGAACGTTTTTAATCCAACATTGCACTCCAGGGACCAATTCTTATACAGAAACATATCATTCAAGAGTTGTTTTGAATGGCTAAATTTCAAGCCTTTACCGCAAAAGCCAATGGTCGTGTAAACCAGTTGAAAACCCAATGTGGTGTGTCAGATGCTGTTTTAGACTCCAATGTTACCGTTAATCAATATGAAGCCATTTGGGATACTGGTGCTACAGGAACTGTAATAACCTCTAAAGTGGCTAAAGAACTTGGTTTAAAGCCTACTGGTTTAGTGACATCTAATCATGCAGGGGGTTCATCTCAAGTCCCAACGTATTTGGTCAATATATATTTACCAAACGGTATAAAAGTTCAAGGAGTTCGAGTTATAGAAGCCGTTCTTTCAGGAAATACTGAAATTTTAATTGGGATGGATATTATTTCTCTTGGTGACTTTGCTCTAACTAATGTGAATGGTGAATCTTGTTTTTCTTTCCGAATCCCATCTATCAAGCAAATTGATTATGTTAAGGAAGACAAAAAGCCTAGTTGGATGAAACCTTCAAAAGGTTACAAAGGAGGAAAAAAGAAAAGAAAATAATTTTCGTTACTCTTATTTAGGTAATCCTCCACAAATCGGTTAACAAATAACAAATTCCCCGTAAATAAACACAATTCAGTCAGTAGTAGAAAGTACATTGACATTGTTGGTAACGGTAAATATAACAAACGTTGCTGACCCGAAGGGCAGCTATGTTTTGTTATATAGTGTTATCTACTTTTTTTATTATTTCAGCTCGAATTACACTTGATCTATTCATTGCATTTTGAGCATCTCTCATAGTTCGGTATTTACGAATACGAGTAAACTCAATATCTCCATAGAATCTATTTGTTATGCGAACTACAATTTCTTTTTTAGAAGTTTTTCGTCTTCTAAGATTTTTAATCTCTTCAAATTCTGATAAACCTTTGCCAGTTTTTCTCCAACGTTTATTCCCGACTCTTTTCAGATATGGCCTTAGATGCTTTGACCATTCACCACTTCGGAAGTTCCCTTTATGATATGTTTTATTCAGGTTGTTCATTTCAAGTATTTCATAAATTCAATTCCTCCGATTCTTTATCCTTCTTTTTTATGTAGATGAGTCCGTCCACGTAATCATTTTCCACTTTCCATCAATTTTTTCGAACTCAAAATCATTATGAATTCCATTGTCTATTCCACGAAGTTCAACTTTTGCTTTAGAATCATTGAGTATTATTTGTTGAGTATATGCGTCATATTCTTTGTTTTTAATTGATTTGTCGTAGGTGAGGTCAATTATTCTGTAGTCCTTAAGTTCAATTATTCTGGGTTCCAAATCTGACATCTCACCGTTCATTTCCATTATTTTTAAAGGAAAATCTATTCGGCTTATTTGAAAGGCAGAATCTTTATTAAAAAACCTAAAGAATGTTTTAAATTCAACATCCACATCATTCGGAATTTTTATTTTTTCCTCAACTTTTTCAACAACTTTTGGCTCCGGTTCCGATTCAGACTCCGTTTTCACTTCTTGTTTACAGCTAATTATTGCTAAAACTATTAATAAGTATGTTGTAAATGATAATATTTTCATTTGGTCTTATTGTAGATAACGGTAAATATAACAAACGTTGTTGACCCGAAGGGCTGCAATGTTTTGTTATATAGTGTTGTAGTGCGTTTATATTTAAGTCTTATTTCCTTTCAAATCATAAATGTCATACGGTTCATTTTCATTCAAAGTATGAGAACTAGTTTTTTGAGCATATATCTTCTCTTCCCTTAACTGAATTATATCGTACTCTAATGGGACTACTAATTTATTATTGATATCAATAACACCAAATTTACCACCCATTATATAGGTGTTTTCACCATCTCCGTCTTTATCATAATAATTAATAACTTCACTGTCCATACTAACTTCCAATAATTTGGAAGAAATAAATTCAATCCAACTATACTTTTTTGGAATAATCACATTGTTATTTATATCTACAATACCAAGGTAATTACCTTTCCAAGAACTAATAACGTATAAACAAGATGTAAAAGAGCCACTTTCATAGTCAGACCACCAATTGTAAGATTCTTCAGTGTTATTATATGAAAATAGTTCTCCTTCTAGTTCAAACCAATTTAAATGATTGTCTCTTAAGGCAGGTGCTTTAAATACTTTGTAATAGTTTAAGTTATTACTTCTCTCTAAATAATTATATTCTGAAGGTATTTGATATTCTCCTTGAGCATTTATTAGACCCCATAAATCAATAATTTCATTTTCATATTCTGTTTGATTTTTTTTTACAACTCTCGTGTAAGATGAGATTTCTTCTTCTTTAGTATAATCATTGTCATCTATGAAAGTATTACATTCAAGATTTTTTACAACATCAATATTATTCAATTGAAAAAGATAAATTTTATCATCTTTTGAAGCCAATATTGTTTGTTCTTTTTCAAAGACTATTAAGTCTCTATATTTTTTAGGTAAAATTTGATTGTTATAATTGTCTATTAAGCCTGTTGTTTCATTATATGAACTGCCATTAGTATAAAAGGAAGATGAAAAAATCTTACTATAATTCTTGTCGATTAGTTCTGTTTTAATTTCAATTTTATTGTTTTCTTTGGATAAATTATAATTGATACCAATTTCAGGTAAAAACCATTTTTCATATTCTCCACGTATTTCAAAAATCAAGTTTCCTAAAATATCAAAGAAGTATTTCTTGTAATAAGTTGTATTATCAAAATCGTCATTCCTCTTTTCTTTATCTTTAATTAATCCACAAAAGACATTATGCCTTGTGTAGTAGTGGATATTATCGAATAAGGGTTCTATTAAAAATGAATTGTTTGAAACAATTACACCAAATTTCATAAAACGTGCTCTAAAAATATCTGACGTCTGTCCTGTGATTAGTTTTATCATAGGCTCATAAAGATATCTAGTCGGGTTTATTTCAAATGTAGATTTAGTGTCTTCGCAATAACAACTATATCCACCATCATAGCTTTGTCTTCTATGATCCGTAGTTAATACTACTTTTCTGAGTTCAAAGGAACCTTTTTGACTCCTAAATTTTATAAATTCTTGGAACCTGATATTTAAACATTTTTCAAATAAAGGATAATACGTAATTTGGTTATTGTCTTTCTTAATCGCTCTGAAAGAATCTCCCAAGATATCAAGACGGATTTTGTTCTTATTTTTTGGTTCGATACTTAGTTTGTCAAACTGCTTAGCTACTTTAACCCAGTAATTAATTTTATTGTCTAAATATTTTTCTAGTTCGAGACTATGTTCTAACTCATCAAATGAATAAGGATAAAACTCTTTTAAGACGTTATGAATGAATTTTAATTTGGTTTTAATAGAATCAGAATTGTTTTCAGTTTTGGCTAATTCCATTTCTTTAGAATTTCCAGAAACGCTTTTATCTTTTTTTCTTTTTCCAAATATTTTTTTAAGTATTCTCATTAGTTAAAATGCATTACAACATTGCGTGTATGAATCGTTGTGGCGAAGCCACTATGATTTATACACCTTGTTAGCATTTCGTTTTTATTTTTTCTTTCCAGTTATTCGATCTAATGCGAACGATTCCCATCCACCAGGAGGATCCCATTCACCACTTCCCATTATTTCCGTTTCCGTAATTTGTGAGATTACAACACCATCAATTCCAAGATTATCGGCTTTCCATTTTTCTATTCCTTGGAAATTTAGATTTATCAGTTCAGAATCAGTTGCTACAAAAATTTCTCCATTATCGACTTTGAAAGAGCCAAAGTATCCGTCAAATAAAAGATTCACTTTAATTTCTTTCTTATTCAAGTCAAAGATTGAGAATCTATTTCCATATCCGATTATTACTATTCCGTTCACAACATCACTCTGTTTAAAAGTTGGGCTATAATCTGATTCAACTTTCAGGTTAATAAGAGGTTCAAATGTAGAAGCATTTTTTATTCGCACAAATTCACAATCAGTTTGTGAATGTGGATTGATTTCAAACAAGTCCTTTATTTCAACTTCTAATATTGGTTCGGGTTTTATTTCAATTATATATTCCACTTATTCTTCCAATGAATGCTAACGTTAAATGTAAAACGCGTTTTAATGCGTTTTTACATGGTGTTAGCAGATGTTATTTCCATATTTGATACCACTTTTTATCACTTTTTAATTGAATTTTATTTAGATCATTTTTTCTAATCCAATTTAAATCAATTTTAAACTCTGCAAGTCTGTGTTTCAAATTTGATAATATATAATCTTTTTCAACAGGAAAACGATCTGCAATTTTTTTATAATGAATAAGTAATTTCTTATTTTTTATCCCTGAAAGAGCTTGTAATGATGAGTGAATAACTTTATTAGAATCATCATTTAGTCCAATAATGAAAGTCTCCAAATAGTCTTTTTTGTTACTCAACTGACCAAGAGAATACACTGCTGTTGATCTAATATCTTTGTCAGCATTTTTAATAAACCCTTTGATAAGATAACCATAATCAAAATTACATTCTTGAAGTAAATATGTACAAAATCGAAACGTTTCAGAATTAGTAATTTGGTCAATGCGGCTGGTAATATATTCTTTCCAAATCGCACTGTTTGCTTTATCGTACCAAAAAATGTATTGGAATACTGTTAAGAGATCATCTTTACCTTGATTAGTTAAATGTTCTTTCCAATTTTTATGTTTGTGTTTTACTAATATTTGAAGTAATAGCCTAGAGTTTTCTTTAGAAGTATTGAGATAAAGTTTATCAATTGAGTCAAGAGTTAAAGAATTTAATGTTATCTTTTTTAGCAGTCCGTTGAGCGCATCTTCCTTGGCAACATCACTAGATCCATTTTTATATGCTTCTAGTAGTGTCTCTTCGGTTCCTCCCATTGTATACCCAAACCATGATGGTGATTCAACCAACAAATCCTCAGAAATAACTTCGTCTAACCATCTTTCATACCAATCAAGAAAATTATCCTCAAAAGTAAAATGTGGTTTTTGAAGATCGTGGTCTATATTTACTACTTTTCCTTTGTGTGCTCCATTAAGAATGATACCATGCAAATACGAACACCCTTGGGAACCAATTGGTAAAATACCACCAAATATTTTACCTAGTTCTTTTTCGTATTCGCTATCTGAAATATTATCATTCTCTATTTTTTCAATTACTTTCGACCAATCATCATTTGTCATTTTAGGGCGAAGTATTGACTCATTCTTAATATACTTTTCTGTATTTTCATGAATAAGTTCATCAACACCATCTCCTAATGGATAAATTCCGTAAAACGGCCCAGCTCCTGAATTAGCATATGATTTTCCTCCGTTTCCGATTTGCAATACAAATGATTTATAGCAATCAGGAAGGTCAATCGAATACTTTCTTTCAAAAGTATTTACTTCCTCAATACTAACGGGTTTATGGATATCGTATTTATGACTACCAGCGCCAAAAACTTTAAGGCCTTTGTCCACCTTAGCCGCTTCTAACAGCTTAGATTTTATACGTTCAATTTGAATGGAGTAGTCTTTCATTTCTAATATCTGCTAACAATTGTATAACACACGTATGTGTGTTATTTCTATTGTAAATCTAATGGATTTTTAACGCTTTGCAAATGATTTGTTGCCACATGTGTATAAATTTCGGTGGTTTTACTAGAATTATGTCCTAATAATATCTGGATATGTCGCAAATTAGTTCCATTCTCCAATAAATGAGTTGCAAAACTATGTCGTAAAGTATGTGGAGTAACCCTTTTTTTAATCCCTGCCAATAGTGCTGCCTTTTTGACTATTTTATCTACACTTGTTGTACTATACGATTTACCATTAGGAGCCTCGAACAAAAAAGTTTTTGGCCTCCATTCTTTATAATAATTTCGTAAATCCTTTAAGGCAGTCTCTGATAATAAAGTAAGTCGATCCTTATTACCTTTGGCTTGTTTAACAACTACCACCATTCGTTTGCTATCTATATCTGCTACTTTTAAACTCAAAAGCTCGCTCTTTCTTAGCCCAGAACTGTACAGCAAACTCAAAATGGATCGATGTTTGACATTGGTTGTACACTGCAACATTGTTACAATTTCTTCTTTAGATAAAATAACTGGAAGCTTCCTCTTTTTACGAGGTCTTTCAATACTATAAAACCGATTCGGCATTCCCAAAACAACTTCATAATAAAATTTAATACTGTTAATGGATTGATTAAGATAACTATCTGACTTTTTGAGATGTACCAATCCTTTTAAATAATCTCTAATATCCTCTTCTGTCAGATAATTAATAGACTTGTTGGGAAAAGCATTTATAAACCTTTCAAACATTGTTATATATACTCTACATGTATTTGCAGAATAACACTTTAATTCTAATTTTTCTAAAAAAACTTCTGGAATATATCGAACTCCATTTTTTGGTACTCTTCTTCTATAATTGTTTAATGAGGTAGTATCATGACACCTATCTTTCTTTTCTTTAAAAAAATGATTCCCATGAATCCAAGCAACCCCCTTTAAAAGTATTGAATATCCTATCCAAATTAGCCTTCGAATTAACAATATAGGCCATTTGATAGCGACTACTCCATTTTGGCTTGGGAAGTTCCTTGATTAAAGCCTGAATCACCTTATCAGGGTAAAACTGTAACCCAATCATTTTTTGATTGTTGATTAACAAATGCTTTAGTGTGATATGTTTGGTAAGATTCATGATACAAAAATGCTGTATTAAAAAATCATAATAGCATATTAGTCGTATAATATTCGAATAATATTTGATTAAACTAAAATTATGAATGTTTGCCCTTATTGCAAAAACGAAATTACAGGTAGGTCAGATAAGAAATATTGCTCTGTACATTGTAAATCTGCATACCAATATCAACAACGTAAATCTGAAGAAATTCTCTATTATAAAATTGATAAACAACTTAAAACAAACAGGAAACTCTTAAAAGCTTACAATAAGTCTGGGATGTCAACCGTACGTAAAGAAAAACTTTTATCAGAAGGCTTTGACCCTACTTACTTTACACATTACTGGAAAAACAAAAAGGGACAGGTATATCTATTCTGCTATGAATATGGGTTTTTGCATTTAAAATACAACCAGAAAGACAAATATCTTCTGGTTACGTGGCAAGAGTACATGAATCGTTAACACTTATCCCCTTATACTACGAACTTTTACATTTTTTAACACAATCCTTCAAAGCAACAAAAAACATGTTTTTTATCGACAAAAAATGTATTTTACCGGTAATTTGTTGTTTTTTACAAGTTTGATCTCCAAAAAAGCACTTATATTTGTACTGTAAACAAATTGAAAGAAACATACGGAGGCTTCCCCCTATATAAAATAAATGCACCGTACTAATTACCCCAAATTGTTCCCCCAAAACGTCGAAAAAAAATCCCGAACCTACTTCGGGATTTTTTCATTATATATTACTGTAGTAATACAAATAACCCCAAAGATTTTTAAAATCTTTGGGGTTATTATACTAAGCCTTTCTTTTTACAATAAGAAAAATGCTATTATTTAAACAATTTTATTCCTTTTACGTTCTACTTCTGTAAGGAAAATTTTACGTAATCTTAAATGGTTGGGTGTAACCTCTACGTATTCATCTTTTTGAATATATTCTAAGGCTTCTTCTAACGAGAATTTGATAGCGGGTACAATCTTTGCCTTATCGTCTGCTCCAGCAGATCTTACGTTAGATAATTTTTTGGTCTTGGTGACATTTACAGTCATATCATCCCCTCTAGAATTTTCTCCGATCACCTGACCTTCATAAATATCTTCTCCCGGATCAATAAAGAACTTTCCTCTATCCTGTAATTTATCGATCGAGTATGGTATTGCTGTTCCTTTTTCCATAGATACCAATGATCCATTAATTCTGCCTGGTATATCACCCTTTAAGGGTTGATATTCTTTAAATCTATGCGCCATGATCGCCTCTCCTGCAGTAGCAGTTAATAATTGGTTTCGTAAACCTATGATACCTCGAGATGGAATTATAAATTCACACACCATACGATCTCCTTTGGCTTCCATGCTTAACATTTCTCCTTTACGCATGGTAACCATCTCTACAGCTTTTCCAGATACACTTTCTGGTAAATCAATTGTTAACTCTTCGATTGGTTCACACTTCTTTCCGTCAATCTCTTTAATAATAACCTGTGGTTGTCCTATTTGTATCTCATACCCCTCACGTCTCATAGTCTCGATAAGAACCGACAAGTGTAATACTCCTCGTCCAAAAACCATAAACTTATCTGCACTATCCGTTTCATTAACTCTAAGTGCTAAGTTTTTTTCAAGTTCTTTCTCTAATCTTTCCTTTATATGACGAGAAGTAACAAATTTTCCGTCTTTACCAAAGAAAGGAGAGTCATTAATGGTAAACAACATACTCATTGTTGGCTCATCGATTGCGATGGTTTTAAGTCCTTCTGGATTTTCTATATCTGCTACGGTATCTCCAATCTCAAAACCTTCTAATCCAACCAATGCACAAATATCTCCTGCTTCTACTTTTTCTACCTTTCTTCTTCCTAATCCTTCAAAAGTATGAAGCTCTTTTATTTTTGATTTTTTAATAGATCCATCTCTTTTTACCAAAGAAACTTGCATTCCTTCTGTCAATGTACCTCTCTGTAAACGACCTATCGCGATACGTCCTGTAAATGATGAAAAGTCTAATGAGGTGATCAACATCTGTGGTGTTCCTTCTTCTAACTTAGGAAAAGGTATATGTTCTATCACCATATCTAGTAATGGTTCTATAGAATCTGTTTCCTTTTTCCAATCATCACTCATCCAGTTATTCTTGGCAGAACCATATACCGTAGGAAAATCTAACTGCCACTCTTCTGCACCTAATTCGAACATGAGATCAAATACCTTTTCATGAACCTCATCTGGAGTACAATTTTCTTTGTCTACTTTGTTAACTACGACACAAGGTTTTAACCCCAAGTCAATAGCTTTTTGCAGTACAAAACGAGTTTGTGGCATTGGCCCTTCAAAAGCATCTACCAATAACAAAACCCCATCAGCCATATTAAGTACACGCTCTACCTCTCCTCCAAAATCGGCGTGACCAGGAGTATCTATGATATTAATCTTAGTTCCTTTATAAGTAACCGAAACATTTTTTGAGGTAATTGTAATTCCTCTTTCACGCTCTAAATCATTATTATCCAGAATTAAATCTCCTGTATTTTCATTTTCACGAAATAATTGACAATGGTACATGATCTTATCTACCAACGTAGTTTTGCCGTGATCTACGTGTGCAATTATCGCAATATTTTTTATAGCTGTCATAAACGCCTCATTTTTAAGGGTGCAAAGGTAAGAGTTATTTTGACAGGTTGTATATGAAAAACTCAATTAATAAAAAAGCTTTAAAGTCTACCTTTTAAAACACTAGTAATAAAACCCTTATATGGTAAGTTTTTATTTTCCAAATGTCCATCCCAATCTAAAATTTATAATTGGAGCTATATCAGAATCTAAGTTATCAAATCTATATCCCATTCCTAGCTCTAATCCCAAATTAAAACCTGCTCCATAAGTACGCTGGATCCCCCATACAGGGCCAATTAAACCTATATAATCTATAGCAGTCTCTATTTTACCTATTATAGGATCACCAGAGGCAAAAGTAGAGGTCATAGCTATATAATTTGCTGAATTTTTTGAGATATTTTTACCCTTACTTTCTCTCCTATCAAAATTATAATAGTATCGATATGCCAATTCTGAGGAAAGGAAAATCCCATATCTTTCATTCCCAAAAGTATTACGGTATGCAAAACCAGTTCCTAATCTAAAATCTATGGTTGTATTTTTAGAAACCCCTACTTCGTATTCAAGTCCCGGAGTCAGTAATAAATTTATTTTAAACAAATGATCTGCTACATTTTTAATACTGGTTACTTTTTGTGCAAATAGTGAGATTGTGCAAAAAAAGAAAATTGTGGTAATCGTTTTTTTCATTCCCGAATTAATTTTATGTGAATGCATAGCCAGTAATCAAACTTCTTGCCATAATTACTTTTAGGAATAATTCTTTACTTCAAATAGTAAAACTCTTATCTTTGCTTTTTTTAAAAAATCATATGGATCTTTCTACTATCAAAAAAATAAAAAACCTTGAAGCCAATAACTTTTTTCTTTTAGCTGGGCCTTGCGCCATAGAAGGGGAAGAAATGGCATTAAATATCGCAGAAAAAGTAGTAACGATTACTTCAAAACTTAAGATACCGTATGTTTTTAAAGGGTCTTTCAAAAAGGCTAACCGTAGTAGAATTGATAGTTTTACAGGAATTGGAAATGAGAAAGCATTAAAAATATTGCGAAAGGTTGGTGAAACTTTTGATATACCAACGGTAACCGATATTCATGAAAACAAAGATGCTGCGCTAGCGGCATCCTATGTTGATATACTACAAATTCCAGCATTCCTTGTACGACAAACAGATCTTGTCGTAGCTGCGGCACAAACCGGTAAAACAGTAAACCTGAAAAAAGGGCAATTCATGAGTCCAGAGGCCATGCAGCATGCTGTAAAAAAAGTAAAAGATAGTGGTAATGATAATGTAATGATAACTGATCGAGGTACCATGTTTGGCTATCAGGATATGATCGTAGATTTTAGAGGGATTCCTACCATGAAAGAGTATGGAACCACAGTTCTTGATGTTACCCATTCATTACAACAGCCCAACCAATCTAGTGGCGTTACAGGAGGTAGACCCGATATGATAGAAACTATTGCACGTGCAGGAATAGCGACTGGTGTTGATGGATTGTTCTTAGAAACTCACTTTGATCCCGCCAATGCAAAAAGTGATGGAGCTAATATGTTACATCTGGATTACTTAGAAAAGCTTTTAACAAACTTAGTTGCTATAAGACAAACGATTAACGGTCTATAACCTTTTCTTTTCTATAGGTATATGCCTGTTGGATAATTTCTATAAATACCTGATCATCGATCTGATCTAAGGTAGTATACCTAAGTGACTTTATAAATTTTCTTTTATCAGCAATCATTTTGTCGGCATGAGTAGTAAAATATTTTGCCGACCAAAAGCCTACATCCAAATATCCTTTTTTGGCCACATTAAAATAGCATATAGGGTATTTATCGACATAATAAAAAGGGATTTTCCATTTGTACAGCAATGTAACTTCTGGAATCGTGGTTTCTACCAGTACTTGCAAATGAAGTAACATGGTTTTAAACGGTTCGTGCTGTTTTAATATATAATCTTCTGCAGGATTCACAATATAATTTTAAGACCAAACGCAAGATATCTATTATTTATAGCATTTCCGACTTAAATTTGCTAACAAAGGCATATCTTTTACTTGTAAACAGGTTCAAAATAACAGTTCAATTATTTCTTGATTACCTTGTATGCGGGCATGATCCAAAGCTGTATTACCTCTACTGTCCTGTATCGATATACTAGCTCCATTGTTTAGCAATGTTGTTACAATGTCTTTATGACCAAATGTGGCGGCATAAATTAGAGCTGTTGCTCCATTGTAATTTCTAGCATTGATATCTACTCCCTTTTGAATTAATAAATCAACGATATCCATATAGCCTTTAAAACATGCTCCCATGAGTGACGTATTACCAAACTTGTCTTGTTGGTCGATATTTACATGCTGTTTCAATAAATACCTAACAAGGTTTGTCTGACCATGATATACCGCAAGCATTAAAGGGCTATAACCATAGTGATCGGCACTGTTAACATTAAAACTCTCTGCCTCAATCAATCGTTGTATATTTTGGAGATCACCATTTCTGAAATAATCAAAAACAGCTTCTTGAGATTGTAAGTTCATTGTAAAAAAAATGATAGGTATATAGAGTGTATATTTCATTTCAGGAATATAGTTTATTGTTAACGATTATCCGTTTTGTGTAATAATGATATTTTTATGTCATTCCGAATTTATTTCGGAATCTTATTACATTCATAAGTACTAACTTATAATAAGAACCTGAAACAAGTTGACAATGACGAATTATTGTATATTCCGGACATTCAATTATTGTTATAAGAAGTTTGGAAGGTTTTGCTGAAAATCATTTCCATAAGAATACAATAGGAATGAGATTCTTATATAAGAAAATATCACAATTTAATTATATAGCTAGATCAGTATATAATGTCATCCCAAACTAGATTTGGGATCTCATCATTCTAGGCTGCACATCTGTTAACTAAGATGCTGAATCAAGTTCAGCATGACAAATAATATAGGTTTAACTATAATTTCAAATCATCGATTAAAATAACCAGTAATATAATTCTGGAAAAAAGCAATAGAGATTAGATCATACTTATTTATAATTACATAATCATAAAACACTATTTTATAAATAAATTAATGAAACTTTGGCTATCTATTTATAGTTATAGTTCTTAAACAAGCCATGTCCAAAATCTATTGCTAATTATCCAGGGTCCCCCAAACCATATTTTTTATTATTCTATCTGACCTTACCTAATTGTATTACATAAAATCTTTTTGAGTAAAACCTAATTCTTTTGCTATTCGCATACCGTATTCTTTATCTGCTCGATAAAAATAGGTGATCATTACTTTTTGAATACTGCGATCTTTTACCTGTCCCAAATCTCCTTTTAGATTCTTTATTAAGTTTGTTCGATCCTTTTCAGACAAGCTTCTGTAAAACTCTCCTGCTTGCGCAAAATCGTTTGTCTTAGAAATTTTCTTTTGCGTAATACTTATATTCTTAAAATGAGTTTGCGATGGTTTATATTTCTCATTTTCTTTTAGTGTTACTTTGGTACTAGGTTGATAATTAATGTCTGCATCAGGAAATCTTGAGTTAGAAGCACTTGCATAACTATCTGCATTATAATTAACTACTTTACTTTTTGGTCTATTTATCTCTATCTGCTGGTTATTTGCCCCTAATCGGTGTCGTTGGGTATCAAAATACGAAAACAAACGTCCTTGTAATAACTTATCCTCAGAGGGTTCTACACCGGGTACTAAGTTTCCGGGAGACATTGCAACCGACTCTACCTCTTGAAAGTAATTAACAGGGTTTCTGTTTAGTGTCATCGTACCAATCTTTACTTTTTTTATTTTATCGGCAGGCCAATCTTTTGTAGCATCTAATGGCCAAAAATCATAACTGTGCATATCTTCTGGTTTGATCATTTGCACATACAAATCCCATTGCGGATATTTTTTTGATTTAATATCATCTCGCAAACTAACAGTAGCATGCTGCCAATCTACAGCTTGCTGCTCTGCTGCCTGTTCTAGATCAAAATTATGTTCTCCTTGTTTACTCACCCAGCTATATTTTACATAGGTGACTTCTCCTTTTTGATTCACCCATTTAAAACCATGAACACTACTACCGTTCATATATTGATATCCCTTAGGGATTCCTAAATCAGAATACAATCTGGTTAGCATATGAGTAGCTTCTGGTACATTAGAAAAGAAATCGAAAAAACGATTAGGGTCTTGTTTATTAGTAACCGGAGAAGGTTTTAATGAATGTACCATATCCGGAAACTTAATAGCATCTCTTATAAAGAATATCGGCAAATTATTTCCTACAATGTCATAATTCCCTTTTTCAGTATAGAATTTTACCGCAAACCCTCTTGGGTCTCTCGCCGTTTCTGGAGATCCTTTTCCGTGTATCACTGTCGAAAAACGAACTACCAAATCAGTTTTAGAATTATTTCCTTTAAACAATCCAGCTTTGGTATAGGCAGACATATCTGCCGTACTTTCGAAAAAACCAAAGGCGCCTGCCCCTCGGGCATGTACCACTCTTTCTGGTATCCTTTCTCTATCAAACGCTGCTAACTTTTCGATCAAATGTATGTCCTCTAGCAACACAGGTCCATACTCTCCTACTGTTTTTGAGTTTTGATTATCTCCTATGGGAACTCCGCCGTTGGTAGTTATAATCTCTTGCCCATACATCTTTGAACATAATAGTATAAGTACTGTAAAAAATAGTGTTTTTTTCATTTGTGTGTGTATTTTAAGTTGGTATTACAAAGTAAGCAATGTTGCGAATATTAATCAAATTAATAATATAAATAACTATATTTATAATATCAATAACCCATACTTTTTAATAATGACGCTGCAACAACTAAAATATATCGTCGCATTAGACTACAAAAGACATTATGTAAAAGCGGCAGAAGAGTGTTTTGTGACACAACCCACATTAACGATACAAGTAAAAAAATTAGAAGAGGAGATCGGTACCATTATATTTGATCGCAATAGTATCCCATTAACCCCCACTCCCATTGGAGAAATTTTAATTGCCAAAGCAAAAGTTATCCTTCGGGAAGCCGAAGAATTTGAAGAATTAGCCAGCAATAATGCTTCTAACTTGTCAGGACAATATACCTTAGGTATTATACCAACAATAGCCCCTTACTTGCTACCACTTTTTTTGGAAAACTTTCTAAAAAACAATCCTAAAACCAAACTGGTAATAAAAGAAATTCAAACAAAGCATATTATCAATTCACTACATAATGGCACACTTGATATTGGTATTGTATCTACCCCTCTAGAAGACAAAATGATTCGTGAAATTTATTTATACCAAGAACCATTTTTGGTGTATTGTAAAGACAAAAATGAATTTAGCTCTTCAGAAATTGTAAAACAAGATGATCTCACTCCAGATGAACTACTCCTATTAGAAGAAGGTCACTGTTTTAGAAATCAAGTATTAAACATATGTAAGGAAAATAAAACTTTGAAAAACAAAACTTTTTTATTCGAAAGTGGTTCTATTCAAACCATTAAAAATCTGGTCAAAAAAGGTCTGGGATATACTTTGGTCCCTCAACTATCAATTTGCGAAAAAGAAGAAAAAAACCATCTAAAACATTTTGAAGAACCCAAACCTTCTAGAGAAATAAGTATGGTTGTAAATAACAATTTTACCAAAGAAAGATTAATTGAAAACCTACTGTTAGAAATAAAAAATATACTCCCAAAAGAAGTAACAGATATTAATAACTATATCAAAATTCGTTGGAAATAAAACACATACGTATAACATAATATATTCAAAATAAATTTGCTCAATTCAATTATTAACACTTACTTTGCGTTTCAAAGTACTTTAAAGATGAGTGAAGAGGAATACTTAAAAGACATTGTTGAGATTAAAGATATGATGAGTAAATCATCTCGTTTTTTATCGCTTAGTGGTTTATCTGGAATAATGGCAGGAATCTATGCGCTTATAGGTGCTACACTCACCTATTATTTAGTAAGTACAAGCGGCAGAGATTATCTAATTCTAGACGGAAAAGTATTTACCTATGTATTGTTAATTTTACTTTCTGTAGCATTATTAAGTATCATTACGGCAATATTGTTAAGTACTCGAAAAGCTAGAAAAAACAATGAAACTTTGTGGAACGGCACATCCAAGAGACTTCTTTCTGCTTTTTTGATTCCATTAGTTACTGGTGGTATTTATATACTTATTAAAATATCAAGTCACCACTATGGATTAACAGGTTCGCTAATGCTTATTTTTTATGGTCTTGCACTCGTAAATGCATCAAAATACACTATTGGCAATGTTAAGTACCTGGGCTATATCGAAATTGTTTTAGGTTTGATTTGTGCTGTTTATCCTGGGTATGGATTTTGGTTTTGGGTACTTGGTTTTGGTGTGATGCATATCTTATACGGAAGTTTAATTTATTTTAAACACGATCGATAAACTGTTTTCGTATAAACGAAAATAAGACAATGAAGAATATAATAGGTAATATCAATAAAGCATTTGATCATAGGATTAGACTAGGAATTATGTCTGTTCTAATGGTCAATGAGCATGCAGATTTTAAAACTTTAAAAGAACTTTTGGGGGCTACCGATGGTAATCTGGCAAGCCATACCAAAGCCCTTGAAAAAGAAGAATATATCATCGTAGAAAAATCATTTATAGGAAGAAAACCTAACACGCGCTATAGTGCTACCCAAAAAGGTAGAAAAGCCTTTAGTAAGCATGTAGAAGCTATTGAAAAATTACTGAAACAATAACAATATTTTTTTTAACAATTAACTTTGAAAAACAAAGTACTTTATAAAATATTCAAACCACAGCATATCATGAAATCAATACAGACTTTTTCTCCCAAAACCTTACTTACGGGTAGTATTTTACTAGGAATACTAGTGCTCGTAAGCTTCTTTATTTTTAGTAAAAACACCTCAACAAACCTTGAACTTATCTATATTGTTGTTGTACTAGCCTTAAACGGTATCACAGG
Source organism: Aquimarina discodermiae (assembly GCF_040786235.1). Lineage (NCBI taxonomy): Bacteria > Pseudomonadati > Bacteroidota > Flavobacteriia > Flavobacteriales > Flavobacteriaceae > Aquimarina > Aquimarina discodermiae. The sequence goes on along the minus strand of NZ_JBFMKP010000031.1, from coordinate 46,322 downwards.
TATCGATATCGTCTCAGATTTTATTCAGGAACCGAACAACTTTCAAAAAAACTTAGGAACCATAGCATTAATAGGTATCAACCTTCTTCTAATGCTACTACATACCTTTTTATTAATAACTAATCGTTTTCAACACTACCTATAATTATGAATACTGCAAACAAGCCCCATTATTTTATCAAAGAGCATAGCATTGCTATTGCATTTAGCTTTGCGCTATTACTTATACGATACCTAAAAACAGATTCATTTTTCTATTTGTTTCTTGTCTGGAATCTTTTTCTGGCATGTATCCCCTATCTCATAAGTATTATTGCCACTTTCAAAAAAGGAAATCGCTTTATTTTCTGGTCATGCTTTATTATTTGGTTGCTTTTTTTACCAAACTCACCTTATATCCTAACCGATTTTCAGCATATCAGAACAAGCACCATATCTTCTATATGGTTCGATGTTTTATTGATCTTATCCTTTGCGATTAACGGACTTCTAATTGGTTTCTCATCACTACACATTATGCAATCAATGATGAATGAACGGTTTTCTAAAAAAGTAACCAACTACATGATCTATATCGTTCTGTTATTATGCGGTTTTGGGATTTATCTGGGCAGAGTCCTTAGATGGAATAGCTGGGACATTCTGCAAGACCCTATTGGGCTGTTATCAGATATAGCCAAACGAATACTTTTTCCCACACAACATATAGAGACCTGGGTATTTACCCTGGGCTTTGGTACTTTCTTAATCCTCACATATCAAAGATTATACGCTCTTAAAAAAAGCATCTAATCAATTTCTCGAAAACAAAAAAAGAAAACAAACACTAAATTTTATACCATGGAAAAACAAAAAAAATCTTTTACGCAGTGGTTAGCCACATCGATTACCGTAAGAATGCTAATGGTCGGAATACTAATTCTCGTTCTGCTTATCCCATTATCCTACATCAAAAGCCTCATACAAGAAAGAGCGTATAGACAGGAAGAAGTTGTAAAAGAAATAAATCAAAAATGGGGTAATGAGGTGTTGCTGTATGGACCAGTACTTAAAGTACCTTATCAAACTCATAGTCAAAAGAAAACATGGGATGACAAGACCAAATCTTATATCAAAGAAAATATTACTACAGTAAGGCATGCTTTTTTCTTTCCTAACACACTTGATATCAAAGCCAATGTAGCTTCAGAAACTCTGGGAAGAAGTATCTACGAATCTGTGGTATATACAGCCGATATGGATATAAAAGGATCTTTTATCCAACCTAATTTTGAAACACAGGATATCAAAGCGAAAGATATTTTATGGAATAAAGCAACGGTAATTATTAACTCTACCAACCTTAAAGGAATACGAAGCAATTTAGAATTATCATTAGGTACAGATACGTATCCATTGCAATCTAGGTATACTCAAAATTCATATACCAATACGTTGGAAACAAAATTCTTAAAAGAAGGGTCGCTACCAAAAGAAAATTCAATTGATTTTAGCTTACATCTTAAAATTAACGGAAGCGAACAGCTACGTTTTATCCCTGTAGGAAGAGAAACCAACGTAGCAATGACTTCTAATTGGGCTTCGCCAAGTTTTGATGGCAATTATTTGCCTGATACCAAAACCAAGGAGATTTCTGAAAATGGTTTTAAAGCCAATTGGAAAGTACTGCAAATTAACAGAGAATTCGAACAGGAGTTTTTTGGAGAGTTACCTCATATTAATGCGGCTGCTTTTGGTGTAAAATTATTAATTCCTGTAGATGAATATCAAAAAAGTGAACGTGCAGCCAAATATGGATATTTGGTGATTGCACTTACTTTTTTAGTATTTTTTCTAATTCAGACGATCAGTAAGGTACATATTCATCCTTTTCAGTATCTAATGATTGGTTTGGCACTAACCATGTTTTACACACTACTGGTATCAATTTCTGAACATTCTAGTTTCTTAAAAGCCTATCTTATTTCAGGCTTTGCAGTCGTTACCCTGATATCGATTTATTCTAAAGCCATCCTTAAAAGTTATAAGTTTATGAGCTTTATCGCTGTATCGCTAGCTGCATTATACACTTTTATATTTGTGATCATTCAGTTAGAAAATTATGCCTTATTGGTAGGAAGTATCGGTTTATTCTTAATCCTGGGAACTATTATGATGGTTTCAAGAAAAATAGACTGGAAAAATGATTAAAACCGTTGAAACCATAAGCCGTATTGATCAACTTATTCGTTTGCAAGCAACCGGAACCCCTAAATCATTGGCATTGCGTTTAGGGATATCCAAAGCAAAGCTTTATCGAATTATTGATCTTATGAAACGGTTGAATGCCCCTGTAACCTACAACACAACAGTACAAAGCTTTGTGTATAAAAAATCGGTAGGGTTTACTATCGGGTTTTATGCTACAGAAGATACCATAAAAAGTAACTAAAAATTCATCAAAAGCCATACTTGTATTGAACTCACTTTTACGGTATGGCTTTTTTTAACTACTTTTAGGCCTTTAAAATTAAATTGATGAGACTTCTATTAGCTGCACTAATGACTACCGTTTTGTTTTCGTGTAAAACAGATTCTAAAAACACCAAAAATCTTACCAAAGAAGTTACGTTTACCAAAGAAGGTGAACTTGTTTTACACAGTGTAAATGATTCGGTTACCAAACAGATCACTCAAATAGATATTGAGATAGCAGATGATGAGTATCAGGTACAAACTGGTTTAATGTATCGTAAGTCTATGCAATCAAATCAAGGGATGCTATTTATATTTCCTGAAGAAGCCCCACGTTCATTCTATATGAAAAACACAGAATTTGCTCTCGATATCATTTATATCGATAAAAACAATAAAGTAGTCAGCATACAGAAGAATGCAAAGCCTTATGACGAAACCTCATTACCATCAGAAGGTCCTGCACAATATGTGTTAGAAGTCAATGCTCAACAAACCGACTCATGGAATCTTAAAGCCAGGGATTCAATTTCTTTTACAAAAAATTAGTAAAGCTATACGACTCTACTAATCGTTAACCCATCTCTAATAGGTAACAAAACTGTTTCGACTCTGGTATCCTCTACCAAAAGTTGGTTATAGGCTAGTAGTGCTTTGGTAGAAATATCTTCTTCATTCACTTTTTCTATCACCTTACCACTCCATAAAACATTATCTGACAATATGATACCACCCGGATTCATTTTGTCGATAACCAATTCGAAATAGGTAGAATAATTGGGTTTATCTGCATCTATAAATACCAAATCAAATTTTTCCTCAAGATTAGGGATAATTTGAGTCGCATCACCAATATGCTGGTGAATTTGCTTTCCATAAGGAGATAAATCAAAGTATTTTCTCTGAAAATCTTCTAATTCTTCATTAATATCGATGGTATGCAATGCCCCAGATTTTTGCATACCTTCTGCCAGACATAAAGCCGAATATCCTGTATAAGTACCAATTTCTAAAATATTTTTGGGCCCAATTAGTTTGGATAACATACTTAGCACACGCCCTTGATAAGGCCCACTCAACATTCTAGGTTGTAGTATTTTTTGATAGGTTTCTCTGCTAAGTTGTTGTAACAATTCGGGTTCTTTTTCGGTATGTTGTACAACGTATGTATCGAGTGCTTCTGGTAAAAAATGCATATCCTAACTTTTTTGCAAAACTAGGTATTTTATACCATACAAACACTAGTCATTTTTGTAAAAGACAAGCCCTAAGTAGCTCATTGATTACCCCTACTTAAGACTCGTCGATTAACCTCCCGTATGTAACTTTTCTAATGAACTGGTTTAATCTGAATTTGTAATATAAATACACCTTCTCTCCATAAGGCGTTTAAAATCTATATAGGTAGAGATCGATTGAAAATTGACAGCAAAAAACTCGTGTCGATCATTATTGGGTTTGGTATAGATAATCACCGACTCCCCATCATCAGAATCATCTTTGATCCAAAGTTCATTGATCTCTAAAAAGTTTACACGTACTACCTCATCTCCTCCTTTGGGAAATGACAACAGGGAATCACCTACAGTGATATTTGCCGTATTTCTATTGGCATTTTGTACTTTAAAAAATGAATACCCCACATATAGTAATGATAAAACCCCTAATCCTCCTGTTACATAATAACTATAAGGTGCTTCGAGAAAGCGATGGCTTCGATAAGCGATTGCTGCATTATACATAAAACAATAGCTAGCGAGGCCTAGACAAAGCGTCGGAAAAAGAAAAACCCAATATGAGAATGTATGTCTATACGTAAATATTTGTTGATTCATTTTAACTCTCTTGAATTTCACATAAATAATTTTCTACTTCTTCTGCAACGGCTTTTTGCCCTCCTGATATTATCGCATGTACAATTAATGCAACGATCCCTTTTTGGGTAGCCGAATTGATAAAACTGCTGGGAGCAATAGGATAAATCGCGACAATAGTAGATTCTTTAAACTCGACTTTTGCACCTGCAGCTCCACTCTTTTTTACTACTAGGCATTTTTTACCGGGAGTTAAAATTAATTTACCATCGGTAACCCATTCGTCTGGACGAATAGAACATTCCATATCTGTCTTGGTCGATAGAAATTTTTGTATACGCTCTAACGAATTGTATTCAGCTTTTAATTTTCGTACCATGTTTTACTTTTTTTGTTTTTTCTATTACTAGTTCATCGATTGCTAATTTGTTACCCAATTTGTTTTTTTTAGTTATCCCCCTTTCCATACTAAATTATAAAGTTGGTGTTATGAGTTACTTGTTCGGATTACAAACCTGAGCTATCTTGTTTACTGATACAGGCTATCCGGTCACTTAGATACTTTCTTAATGATGTCCTCAAAAGTATATGCTAAAGCGATTGCCTGAAACACAAAAGCTATATTCGTTGCTTATGAATATATATTCGTATCGATTCCAGTTTTTTTTGCTTTTTCTAATGTGTCAGACATACTATGAAAGTGCAACTATCTTATTTTTTTACCCTACTTTGTTTATAAAAGACAAAACAAATTAAAAAGTAATTATTTGAGGTCTCACTGCTTCTAAAGAGACAACAAATACGGATAGTTTTAGTTTTTTTTGAATATTGGAGATGTATAATAAAAAGAAATCCCAAATCCAGTTTGGGATGACAGGATATAATGATCTAATTATATATTAACCTGAGTTCTTCAATTGTACATTTGTCACCATCTATTTTTGAAAGTGGATATACTTCTCAATTATATTGGTCATAAATGACCTGGATACATTTTTAAATACAACAGCCACATGATGGTTCATGTGGCTGTTGGTTTTGACTTGTTGTATATCTAAAGTTGTAAACTTTCGAATCTAATTTCCATTTACTGCATTAATCGCATTTAAAATAGAAACTCCTTCATTAGGGCTTTTAGATGTTTGAACTCCAATATGACTAAGTACTCTATTATTTTCTACATCATAACTATGTTTTAGTTTTCTAACTAAATAAGCTGTAGATTCTATTTGAGCCGCCGTTGGCGGATCCCAAACACCATTTCCTTGATATTTTCCAACCACTTCGATTCCTACAGAATTATAACTTGACACATTCCCCTGGTATTGAGGTGGCACTGCACTACCACCATTGTGAGTATGCTGTGTTCTATTATTTAAATTAGCGGTTTGTATAATAGTTCCATCCAGAGCAATAAGAAAATGTGTTCCATACGCATTTGGGTTTTCTGATTCATTTTCCCACCACGATATCGTACTTTGATAATTATCTGCAGTTGTTCTATGTAGAATAATATTATTTACATCTTGTGGCCAAGCTCCTCTTTCCAGCCTTGCTATTCTGTGATACCAATCTACCAAATTACTCGCTCCATTAACCAAATCAATACCAGCTGTTACTGTCGCTTCTCCCGACAAAATCAATCCATGACCATCACTAAACCAACCACTTTCGCTATACGTTATATCTCCATATACTTCATGATTAAAAGTATCTCCTACCTTAGGATCATCAGGACAATCTGTACAACGACCATCTGGATCTGTAATACTTATCCAATTATTTCCCATGGCCAAATATGGCGAAAAGAACTCTTTTGCCGGGTCTATAGTTAACCAACGATTAATTCTTTGATCATATAGTCTCGCTTCAAAAGCTACTTTACCCGTTTCTTTGTCAAACTCCTGACCCTGGTAGTTATAACGATAATCACCTATCAAATTTCTTCCCGGCATACGCATCCCTCCTGGATAATAATCTGCGGCGTCAGTTACTTCATTCGAGCTTCGTGCTACCACTGCACGCACATTCCCTAAATGATCTGTTAATTGATATACATCCTGATTATTTTGCTTGTAATGTACTCCTATTCGTTTACCTCCATAAATAGGGTATTCGACCAAATTTGCCATCTCTGTTGAAGAGTTTCCTCCAACAGGTTGAAAATGATTGTACGTTGCTAATACATTTCCTTTTAAATCTAAAACATAAAAAGTCGTTGTAGTAGTGTTACCTCCAGAAACTGTTTGTATTACTTCTTTTCGAACTCTATGCCCTCTATCGTTATAATAAAAATTAACCATCATAGAATCATCCATAGCTTTTACCGAAGTAACCAATCCAGAAACATTATAGGTATATCTAATTTGATCGTCATTATTTTGTATCAATTGCCCGATACTATCGTATATATAATTATCTGGTTGCTGGTCTTTAATATCATCGGTTCCAGCATTACCAATCACCGCATCATCAATATGGGTTAATTGATTGGATCCTACCTTATAATTGTAGGAAAGTCGATCCATTGCTCCTCCCAAGTTGGTTGCACTATTTCTATCTAAAGACAGTAAATTTCCATTTCGATCATAGGTTAAATTGCTTACCAAATATTCTTGTCCAGTAGTAATTACCCCACTGTTGGATGTATTACCAAAGGCGGCCTGATTCAAATAATTGCGATGATCATATTGATATAATTGTCCATTTTGAGAACCGGGAGTATGAATCCCTTTGGTTGACCAACGGGTAGCTTTGATATTTCCATTATATTGATTGGTTCCACTGGTAGAAGTAGTAACCGGTGTGGGGGTATTGCTCCTATTATAATCCCCGGTAAAGTAATCGATGGCAAATCCAAAAGCATCGTTAGTATCTCCTCCCGGATCATTAGCTACTTCTCTAGAAGGATGATTAATTTGCTTTAATTGTCCTGCCAGGTTATAGATATAATCCATTCCCTGTAATCCTTCTGCCAATACAATTCTCTTTAATTTTCCCGTTTCATAATACTCATAACGTGCTTGTTCGGTAAATGTATTTCCATCTTCAGAGGTTTCTACTTTTACCAATTGGTTTGCATGGTTATAAGTATATTGGTGAACAAAAAGTTCATTAGCATTGTGTTTTTGATATAAAACTTTGGTCACACTTCCCGTAAATGGATCATATTCATAATCAATTGTTTTGGTTCCTAACCCCTCAATCTTTTGTACGATCCATGCCACGCGACTATAAATATCATAACTATACCAGGTAGTGGTGGTAGCTGGACTTAATGTCCATGTTTTAGACACATTCCCAAAGACAAAATGTTGAGTTTGATAATGAGATACAGCTATCCCTGATGCTTGTAATGCCTGATGTAACCCTGCAATATCCGATTCATCATACATCGTAAAATTACGTTCTTTACAATGACTTGGGTCTAAAGCAGTATCTTCTGGAATTGGAAATGTTGAAACATTGGTATACACCCCACTCTCTACTGGTCTTCCAAAAGAATCGTAATTAGTATATGAAAGCTCATTATTTTCGGATTGTAAAGTGTTTTGCGAAAAACGTATTTGTCCATCTTTTCTATAGACAAAACGTGATGTTCCTTCATCTGGGCTTGTGGTTTCTTTTACCTGCCCTAAATCATTGTACACAACCGTTGTTTTCATTCCGTGATTGGCATTTTCTACCATCGAACTCAATACAGCTTCATCAAAACCAAGTGGTTGTACTGTAGCAGTCAACCTACCTGTTTTATCATAGTAGTTTAAACTGAAATCATGATAGTTCACTTTATATCGAATCCCTTTGGCATTTGGATTTGTCGATATCACCCCCGAAGAAGCAATGGTTATTAATTGATTTGGATTCGAGCTTAGAGATATACGATAGAAATGCCCTCCATTCATTTCTGATGGCGATACCTCTTGCTCTGTCCTTAAATCATAAATTGTATAGTTATCATTTCCTAATAATTGAATATCTGCATTGGTAATCCCGTTTGGAATATGTACATCAACATATCCTTGTTCTTTAATAAGAGATACCACTTCGTATTTTTGAGTTCCGCCTGATCTTCCTGCAGCTAGGATGTTTCCTTCTCCATCTGTAATTACCATGGTCTCTTGACCATGGGTATCTACCGCAACTGTTTTAAAGAATTGTGTATTATCAATTTGAAGCCCGTTTACATAAGGCACCCCAAAATGACGCCTTCCAAACAAATAAAATACTTCTTGTGCTGCAGGTACTGTATATGAAAATCCGTTAATCCACTCGGCTCCGTTTCCTCTATCTTTTTTATTTCCTCCAATCGTCTTTAATACTGTCCCTGGATTCAAGGTACTATAAATAGCTCTTGTAAAAGGATATTCGGTAACATCCTGATAGGGTTCACTAGTATTATCTTCACTATAATACCATCCCAATGTGTTTTCCTGGTTTCCTACTACAGTAGGGTTCTGTGGATCTGTCTCAAAATCAGACCTCACATAGTTTCTACCATTATTTTTTCGCATAAAATCAAATTTATACGAAAAGTATCCCTCATTAGTAATAGGTGCTGACAAAGTTTGTACCGCTGCTCTACCATGACTGTCATATTTTGATTCTGAAGCCCATACTTTACTTGTTTTTACATCTAGAAATTGGGTTTGAACATTATTGCTTAACTCATCATAATACGCTTTGCTGCGTGAGGTGATATTGCCTTCAACTCCATAGGTTGTAGATGTAATTGTATTCCAAGGTTCTGAAACATCTTCTTCAATGCCTGGGCAGCCATTATTTACAGATTCTCCTGTATTATCTGGGCATTGATCATCTGCATTTTGCACCCAATCTCCAAAGGGTTGCATACAGCCTGTTTTGATTTCATTAGGGTCTCCTAAACCATCACCATCCTGATCTTTATACCAGGCATATTGCTGAATGCTGGAATCGTTATCGTTACAATCCCCGGCAACATTCACATACCCCATGGGTTGTAGGCATTCTCTTTTGGTTAGATAAGATACTCCAAATCCATCTCCATCAGCATCTCTATACCAGATCAAGTCATTATGTATTTGTGGATCGGTATCATCACAATCTCGATTATTGGTAACATAGGTGTTACCATCATTAGGAGGATAACAACTTGCTGGACCAACGGCCTGAAATTGCCCATGACCATCATTATCAGTATCTAGATACCATTGTTTGGCAATGGTCACTGCTGGATTACTATCATCACAATCTGGTGCTTTTAATACAAAGCCATCCATAGGAAAACAGGACATTCTATAAAAATCAGTATTCCCGTAACCATCACCGTCTGCATCTCTATAATATCGTTGAGGGAAGTCACAATCCTTTCCTCCCCCATCGCGATCATCTGGGATTAATATTCTACTTCTGGTTTGGGCTTCGATAGACAATAACCCTCCTAACCATAGTACAATAGCTAATAGTACTATTTGATTAATTTTCTGATTATATGTATTCATTGTATAATTTCTTATTGATTATTGTTCTCTTAGATCTGGTAGTATTTCATCTCTTCCTCCACCACTATCACAGTTACGTAAATGATTTCCGGTTCTTTCTACAATAACACCGGTAGTGATGTCTTTTACTTCACATTTATAATACATTCTGCCATTAGGACATCTTGAATGGAAAGAAATACTATTAGAAGCTCCCCAATTTCCATAGGACAAGGAATTGACATTTAATCCTTGCGCCCAACGATATTCATAATTACCACTACCCCCACTGGTGTTTATTGTCACCGTTACATAAAATGAATTGGGATCACTAATAGATAGAGATGCAAAAATTGGATCATAAAGTTCTACGGGATCAATAACCCCATTACTGTTGGCATCAATTTCAACTACTTTTTTGTAGTTATATACATTTTCACTATACTTTTTAAACCCGCCTATAAGGGGTCCATTATCTGCAATTTCCTGATAGGTTCTAACTAACCTTCCGTCGGTATCATACTCAAATTGTGTGGCAAGATTATTGGCTCCCAGAATGTGGGTAAGTTCATTCCAATCATTATACACATAACTTTTCATAGAAGAGGCTATAGGGCTCATTCTATAGTCATCAAAATAAATTGTCCCCGCATTAGAGGTCATAAATACCGTTTTGGCATTCGTAGATACCTCAAAGTAATGATTTAACTGTACCCAGTCTCCTGCAGATATTATTTCCCCATTAAAAGTTACTGATCCGTTTCCTGTATGGATACGGGCATTGGTATAATTTGCCTTATCTACCCATACTGATACTTTATATCGACCACCACGATGCTCATTTGCTTTTAATTCGGTTCTAAAAGCCTGTAATCCTAAAGTAGCTTTTACCGAATATTTACCTGTATGTGCCTTGTCTGAAGATCTACCAATAGAACCAATCTCCCCATCAAAATAATTGCTATGGTTTTTATCAATATATTCTGCCCCGCTATAAAATAATTCATGATATCCTGCATTTCCAACCGCTATGACTTTACGGGCATCATCTCCTTTTTTGGTAGTTCCTTTATTCCCATTAATATCCAGAATTTCTAGTGGTACGCTATACCGATCATACAAACTTATTTCCGAAGTTTTACTCCATTTTGGATTCGTTTGTACTGCTCCTGGAATCCAGTTAAATTGATCGTCGTTATTTTCATCATATCCTACCAATATTCCGTCAACGGTACGTTCTCCTTCCCAGCGATAGATCGCTTTTTTACGCCATATTTTTTCGGCTTCATTAGTAGGGATATGTTTACTTCCATCTCCATTTCTATATGTCCAATCATTACTCCAGGTAGAAATCCCAACTCCTATAGGCTCCCAAAAACGCTGTTCGTTTAGTAAATAACTATAACTTGCCGCTTGCTGGGTAAGCATATTTTTGTTTGAAGGATCATCTACTTTAGTTCCCATAGATGGGTATTTATGATAAGCAGGAATGGTTCTTGATTTTAACTCATCTCCTTTACTAGAAGTAGAAAGCGTTTCTAGTGCTGATCCGGTAACTTCATCAAGCTTACCAAATTCTGTTGTATACCTATGATTTGCTTTATACTCTGTCGACGATTTAAGCAAATTAGGATATCGAACTCTTGATGAAGACGTTGCAAACACTTTATCTTGTTTATCGGTATAATCGATCGTTTTGTAACTCTGATATGACTCTTTGGTTACCCCTACCATATTTGGCGTTTCTTCTGGTAAATAATACTCGTTGGTAATCTTACTCATTAGTTGCCCATGAGTATTATAAGAAGCTACCTCTAATAATTGTCCAATAGATGCTAGATTATCTTTGATTGTATGCTTTGCGAGAGTAACCTTATTATAAGGAGCATTTGCATCGCTAAAGGTGGTTTTATCCTTTATCACTTCGTAGAAATTACCAAACTTAATCTTATCAGGGTCTTTTTCCTTAAGCACATTAAACTTATATACCGTTTTACCCATAGATTCATTATTGGTATCTAAATTCTCCATAGATACATATTCATACATTACCTTAGGAGCAGGAAGTTCCTGACTATAAGGTAATTCTTTATCCAATTCTGGTGCAAAAGGAATGTAACTTATACATCCTATACCGTTTTCATTTTCTCCGTAGTTATATTTTGAAGTAAAACTATTTACTCCTCCATCGGTAGTAGTGATTTCTGCCACTCGTATTCCACCAAAATTTTCAATTGCCCCCTCTAATTTATATTTTGCAGTTAAGGATTCTGAAACTCCAGAATTACAGCTATTATCTCCTTGAAAAGAACAATAAAAACTATCGATTTTAATTAGATAGGTTAATGGAGCTGTTTGAGAAGTTACTGTAGCTATCTTATTAAAATCGCATGTGTTTTTTTCTACTCCACAAGGACCATTACAATTATAATCATCTTCAAAATAACAGGAGTAATCATAGCTTACCTCTAGCTGATCTCCTATTTCAATTCCTATATTTTTGGTTGATTCTATTTTATAGGTTACATTATCTATTTTGGTGATTTTATAATCATTATTATGTTGAGCCTTTGTAAATGTAATTTCAGCCCCAACTATAGGTTTAAAGTTATGATGCGCATATTTTATATTTATTTTACCTCCTTGTGGAGTGGTAATTTCATTTAACGACCATATCTCATTTTGATCTTTTTTATACCCAAAAGCGTCTTTATCTTCAATATCAAAAGACACATAAGCTGGATTGATATATCCAAATTTGTATGGCGGTGTTAATTGAACTCCAGATTTTCCTTTAAAATTAACTGCTTGTAATGATAATCTACCCTGTATTGAGCTCTCGGTATTAGGAGCTCCTTTGACAAGGTTATAATCGTAATCAAAATCGATTACTTTAATGGCTTTAGGGATTATATCGGAAACATTATCCGATACATCGATTACATTATCTTTAAGATTATACCCTGCATTCTCTCGTTTAGATGCATCTATATAATAAATGTCTGCCACAGATTGATTAGAAACTCCATATGCTGGATTCACATTATCATCAGACTCTTTAAGTAATACAATACGATCTAATCGTAAAGTGTTTTGACTAGGTATATTAAATCGTCTTACAAATGCGCTCGAATTTTGATTAATATTACTTTTATGTCTTACCGATTTATAATCCCATGGGATTGATTTAGAGTCTGAGCGTTCTTTTTTTATAAAAAGTGCTTTATGAGTACGGGTAGCCACCTTATCCAGATAGTACATATCTTTTCTACCTCGAATCGATGTTTTAACATCTTTTTCATCAGAGCTTTCTATATACTCTTTACCAAATGGAGCTTTCCATACAAAGGCTTCGGACCATTTTCCATACTCAAAATTCACCCAATACCCATAGTCTTCTTTATCTGCAATGCCATTATTATTGGTGTCAAAAAAGTCTGGCCCGGTTACCGCTGTTAACAACCAGTGTGTTGCATACGGTTCTAACTGTCGTTTTTCAAAGTATGAGTCTTTTTCAAGTTTAGGGTGTCCTCCTGATTTTATCACTCCTATGGTTCTAGTTACAATTTCGTGGTTATACACAGGTAAGGAATAATGGTAGGTTTTACCATCTACCGACGTTATTTTAAAACCACCTATACCATTGGCGGGAGTCTTATCTTGATCAAACCCATTGCCAATAGGTTTTAAATATCCTTTGGATTTAACCACTGAATAACTATTTGAAATTTCATCATTGGTAAAATGTTCTATATAAGATGCGTTTCTATTTCTAGGTTTGGCAGCCGATTCTACACCACCAGCATAAAAGGTACCCTGGTTAGAGTTCTGATCTAAATTAGCTTCTTTTACATCTATAAAAGAGCCTATCTCATTATCAAAGTAAAAGTGAGGTTTTGTATCAAATTTGGCATGATCAGGAACGTTATTGGTCGCTCCGTCGATCATATGTTCTAGTGTAAAATCCTGATTACTTTCTTTATTAGATAACCCGAACAAGGTCCCATTCTCATACAATCTAGACGACATCCCTCCTGATAACCCTTGTGCCTGTACATTATACTTATCATAACTTGGAAAAACGGCATTATTAAACTCTGGCTTGGATACATCAGACAAGTTCTGGTTTACCAATGCTACTTCATAACTATCCATAAACGTTTCATAAGTTCTGATTTGATCCATCTCACACCTACAATCATCATGATCTGATCCCTCATTTTGCGAGGCATATGCAGAAGCTTCTTCATATGATTCAAAAGTTCTTTCTCCACAATTCTCCCATTCACCATAATAGTCCTCATAATAACAGCTTACTCGATATTGTCCTCCGTTTTTAATATCATCAGAAAAATACATGGGTCCGTAAACAAAGTTATTTTCTCTTTTCCCCAGAAAATATCGAAAAGTGGTTTTCCCAAAAGACGCTCCAAAAACACCGATTTTTGTTGGGATAAATAGAGGAATCATCCAACCCGAACTTCTTGTGCTGTAATCTCCCATATTTAAGGTATTGGTAAACTGTGTCTGTAATCCGATCCCAGCACCACCATTAACTTCATTTCCTGTTGTATTTACAACGCTTGCATTAATACTAGCACCTCGAGAGGACATTGAAAAATCCAGAGAATAGGAGTTTCCATTTTCTGCGGATTTCCCTATTTTGAAACTATTAGTAACGGTTCCTTCTGAAGACAAACCTATAGTATAACCTCCTTCGTTATTATTAAATCCAGCTTTTCCTCCATACGAACCATTAGAACTTGCATTGGCTCCAAGTGTTAATCCCGAAGCCGAGGTATAACCAACACCTACTCCAACTCCATTTGTACCTATTCTTAGACTCCCTTCAAGCTTACCTTCTCCAACAGGTATCCCATAACCAACACTTACATATCCTCCTAAGCTACGGTTACTCCCCCAGGAAAGCCCCAATCCTACAGAACCTCCACCATAATGAGTATAGCTTAACGATGCCGAATAAATCGATTCTTGCCCTCCTTCATCATAAAAAAACTCTGATAATTTTGAAGATCGATAATCATCTGGGTATCCATTTACAGACCGGTTAATAGCTCCAGGGTTTAGATTCCACCCTAATCCTACCCAGGAAGCTTCTTGATCCATGGCAATCCCAGCGTGATATGCCAGTGATAAGGGATACCCTCCTTCTGGAGAAGGGACATTTAATAAGGGTAATACATAACTCATATCCCCTGTGGCCAGATTGACCATATCTGTTGCATCTACCGGTTCAAAACTCGCCGCTTCGGGAGATTTTGGACCATTATTAGACGCAAAGACATAATTTACCGGTAAAATACCAGGTAACATGGTGAGCAAAAATACCATTGCCCACACTCTGTGTGAAGTCTTAGTTTTTGTCATTGTTTAGTGATTAAAAAAGTGTTTATTAGTTGTTTTGAAATGCTATTTCTGGTTGATGTTGTAGTTTATCAACAGGAATTTTAAATTTTACTTCGCCCGTGGCAAGTCCTAAATCCTCTATCGTGAGATTAATTGTTGTATCGTTTAGCAACCGTTCATCTCTGGGATATACGAACAAAAGACTCGTACTATTACTCATCCCATACATTCTGGGATAATTGTAATCTGCTAATGGTACCGTATCTTTTTTAGAGTTGAACAAGTGTACTTTTTCTCCCATATCAAAGGATAATTGCTGTACCATAGCACCAAAACTTTGCCTATTTCTGGCTAAACTATTTAGTACTTCCTGATTATTTTTTGACAGAGTTACTGTAAAGTATAGGTGCTTACTATATCGATCTCTTAAGCGAGTCAATTCTTGTTGATCATATGACAATGATAATTCCTGACTGACCATTAAATCTGTAGGACGATACATCATAGAAAAATCTACTCCATTAACCGATTTGGTCTGTGAATACCCATTTTCTTTATTGGTTATAAAAGTTAGGAGCTCTTCTTTAGAATCAAATTGCTTAACAGTAGTACAAGAAGTTAACAAAAAGATCCATCCCAAAAGCAGTAGTATACTAGTTGATTTCATACTCGGTATTTAGGCCATCTAATACTTCTGTCGTCAGATCTGCCGTCTCATCGGCAAACATAATGTTACCAGATCCACTGGCGCCCAAAATGATTTTATAACCATTTTCTTTACCATATTCTTTGATATAATCGTTGATATCATTAACAACGGTTTGGGTCATTTTCTGGTCTTCTTCCTGAATTTGTTTTTGAATAGCCTGTTGGTAGTTATTGATTTGTTGTTGTTTATTAGCCAATAACTCTTTCTTAAGTGCTACTTCTTTTTTAGATAACGAAGTACGTTCTTTTTCGTAGGCTTTTAATTCTGATTGCCAATTAGTGATCAAACTATCTACATTGGCTTTAAGTGTATTCGCTTTTTTCTGAAAAGCTTCTCGCTCTACCTTAGTCCGGGTATATCCGTCGATAAGTTGGTTTACATCTACATATACCTGCGCAGAAGAATGTTTAAAATTGATAAAAGAAAATATTGAAAATGCAATTGCTATAGTGGATAGCAGAATAGTAACTTTGTTCATTGTTTACGTTAGTTTTTGAATATGAATTCTGATTTATATTCAATAGTTCCAACGCTTATTTTCTGTTACCCAAAAAAGAACTATTTTTTTGAAATTTTAAAACGGAAAATAAATTATACAGTTTCTGAATTTTTATTTCTTCGATTTTTCAGAAACCAAATAACAACTAATAACAATAAAAGCACAACGATAAGTGCCCAATACAACCAAGATAAAGATGAAGATTGAATCCCTCCTGAATCGCCAATTAATACCAACGAAGACCAATAATAGGGTGAAGTTTCACTAAGTGAATGATTCTGGATATAGTCTAGTTTTGCCAGACGAAGTGCTTCAGATTTGGTTTTTCCTTCTTTTAAATGTTTATAGAAGCTAGTCATGATATAATAACCTGATTTATCATCAACATTCCACAAAGATGAAATCACACTATTAGCACCGGTGTAGAAAAAACCTCTGGCCAAACTCATTACCCCTTCTCCCGATCGTACCTTTCCAAGAGATGAATTACAAGCACTTAACACTACCAATTCTGCTGTGTTATTCGTTGTATATAATTCATTCAACGTTAGCTTTTTATCTTTAAAAGCAATCCATGGAGTAATCGAATCGATTGCATCAGCGTGCGTTGATAAATGAATAATTTTTGAACCTCTGGCATTGTTGATAAAACTGTCTTTGGTTGCTTCTTCATCAAGAAACAGCTTACCAGAATACTGATGTTTAGCTTCTTTAACTTCTAATCGGCTCCTTTTTAAAACTGAAAGCCCGTCATACTCAAAATTGATCGGAGCAAAACCTGTAAAATCAATAGTATGTTCTCTTGAGATCTGTCGATTTTCTTCTAAAAATGATAACGAATAAGCATAGCCTATCTCGGCTGTGGTGATGAGATAAGATTGGTAAGTTTCTTTTAAATTAGTATCTGACTGTAATGCCTCAAAAGGAAAATTTTGCAAGGTATAATCAGGAACAATGGTCATTTTTTTATGAGCTAGTTGCGCTCTGTCTTTAAACGGAAACAACTCCTTAAACAACAAATATCCTAATTTACGATAGGCTTCAAAATCTTCTTTTGTCACCAATGGTGATGCAATTTTTGTTTTAAACCCTATAATATTTTCATTGAGTTGCTTTACATCTTTTAATTCAGAAAAATTGGCTCCCTCCTTTTTAACAAGAATAGCATATCCCTCCTCTTCATTCAGAATATACTCGACATATATCTCATTTTCTTGCAATCCTTTCTGAACTTGTTTAAGAGCTAGTACGTTCGATGGTTTTCTATAGTTATAATATTCTGGATAATCAACTTTTAAAGAATCTATAAAATGTTGGTATTCGATTTTTGTAGTAGATATAACATCTACCAAAGAATCTTTCTTTTCTCCGGTATGTGCTGCAAACGCATCTTGTAATTGGTGTAAACTCTTTTTTATACGTTCTTCTCTAAGTACTATTGTAGCTGGTAAGTTTGCATTTTTTTTCAATGCTTTATCGGTAACATCTTTTAGTAGCAATAGCGCCTTATTTTTTTCCATAAAATAAAAGGCTTTTTCTACGTTACCCGATAAATACGCTGTTTTTACCCCATTTTGATATAACTTAGAAGCTTGTTCTTGCCAATACAACTTAGATTGTCGATCATTACTTTCAAACCGAATATGTGCCAGTAATTTTTCTGCAACCTTGATATGATTAAAGGTTATCGTTAATTCTTTTTCTGACCTTGAAATATGGTTTTGGTATTTGATCAGATCAATAAAACTATCTAGAATCAAATTTTTATTTATAGAAGATTCATATATGGTTACCGGGACCTTTAAAACATCTGATTGCCCTTTATAATTGGCATATAGAATAATTGATTTGCTTAAAAACTGCCTCGCCAATTCATAGTTTCCTTTTTTAAAATAGCAGTTTCCAATATTATGAGTAAAAAGCCCCTGATTATAAGAATCTTCGGATTTTTCTAATCCTTGCTTATAATATTGTAATGCTTTTTCTACATCTTGTTTAAGGTAAACATTTCCTATATTATTATTGATTGTTGAAATTGCATAAAAATCGTCTCTTTGCTTTGCTATTTCTAACCCTTTAAAGTAGTAATACAACGCTTTTTCCTGATCATCCTCCACATCCTGATTGTATAAAACCCCTAAAACATGATACACATCTTGCTTGTTTTTACTTGTAAAACTTAAAGAAGCTTGTTTCCCTAATAAATCATTAAGTATTTTTCTTGCTTTTAAAATACTTTTTGAACCCGAAATTTCTTTATACGTCTGTGCAATAGACACCGAAGTTGATATCATACCTCTATGATAATCGACCTCTTCATACACTTTAATCGCATTTTTATAATACTCTAACGCTGCATAATAATCTCCAACATCATTTTTAATAGCACCTAACTTATAAAAAGCTCTTCCTCTGTATAGATCGACATTGGATTGATTAATCACTTGTAAATAAAAGGTTTGAGCAATATCAAACTGATTGTCTAGGTAATGAAATAGTCCTAAATTACATAAGGCTCTTCTATATTTTAAAGAGTCGATAGGCCTTTGTTCTATAACAGCTTCAAGAAAATCCTGACCATAATCTATCGCTTCTGCATATTTTTCATGTTTAAAAAAAAAGACAGAAGTTTTTAACATCATATCAGAAAAGTGCAGTTGCCCTTTATCTCTTAACAATACATTAATCGATTCTCTTTTAGACTGAAAATCTATCGGTAACGTTAAGATAGAATCTAATGACTTTATATTCGTTTGTGCAACAACACATTGTGCCAATACTAATAAAAGGAAAAAGCTACTTTTATAAACCATTGCAGCAAAAATACAAAAGGAGGGCAAATTGCCCTCCTTTTAACTTTATCTTATTGTACTTTTTTTAAAACAATGTACAGTCGAACTCTGTAGTTACATAGTCTACTTCAATTCGTTCAACATAATTCATAAGTTTTAGAACTGCCGTACTTGGTTTTAAAACACCTATTGCTTTGGTTTCATGATCACCAGCAGCTTTACCATCATGTGCACCTCTAATAATAATTATATCAATATTATCTCCCTCAGAATATCTAACCGTCCAATGTTCTACATCATCGCAATCTGTTTCCTCAACACTTAGGATCTCAAAACCATAATTCCCGGTTCTAAGCTGTTCTCTAGCTTTATCTGAAACATCACTTTTAAACCTTACAGTGATCACTGCCTCTATATATTTTTCGAACTCTTTTCCTTTACCAATTCCCTTTCCTTTTTCCTTAGTAACTCCTTTTTTAGATACCAATTTGAGACTTGAGAAATTAATTTCTTCTGTACTATTTTCGATCGTAGATTCTTGATGATCATCATCAACAGAACATGCAGTAAATAAAATAATCAAAGACAAGTAGATAAATAGTTGTTTCATAATTTTTGTTTCATTAATTGTTTGCAAAATTACCATAATAATTCAATTGTAAAACCTTACTTTTTTAAGTTTACATTAACTAGTTCAAGCCATCAAATTTTGTTACCCATTTTTTACAATAAAATTTATGCATTTGATTGAAGCATGAATTTTATTAAGAATTTCAAAATGATTAGTTTTGCGCTCAATCCCTTTTACCCTAGCTTCATAATGCAAGACAGTAATTACTATATTCAAGGAATTCTTCACTCTGATGAAACCGTGATTACCCAAATCTATAAGAACTTTTTTCCCAAAGTTTTAAAGTTTGTTTGCGAAAATAAAGGACAATGTGAAGATGCCGAAGATGTCTTTCAAAAAGCTTTATTACAAATTTCGGCGAGAATAAAGCTTAAAAAATTAGAAGTGATTCACTCTACTTTTGAAGCCTATATCTTTACCTCTTGTAAAAATTTATGGAGAAGAGAATTAAATAAAAAGAAGAACAGGGTAACAAATCTTGAAGTTAAGGAACTGGTAAGTGAAGAGTCTGATATGGCTTATGCATTATTAGAACAGGAACGATGGGAGTTACTTAGAGAAAAGTTAGATGGATTATCAGATAATTGTAAAAAAATACTTGGCTTATTCTTTAAAAAAGTATCGTATTCTGAAATTGTAAAACAGTTGTCTTATTCTTCTGAAGTCGTTGTACGCCAACGCGTTTTTAAATGTAAAGCAAAATTAATTAGTAACATTAAAGCTGATAAGCGATTCAAAAACTTACAATAAATTAAAGATGAGTACCAATGCTGAAAAATATTATAATCAAATAGATGCTTATCTAAGAGGTGCGCTTACCAATGAAGAAAAAGCAGTATTTGAAAAACTACTACAAGAAAATACTGGGTTACGTAAAGAATTATCTCTGCACAAAGAATTGTATGCACAATTTGATGATACCGACTGGGTAGGACATCAATTTGAGGGTAAAAACATAGATTTCAAAAATGCAGAAGCTTATTTTAGAAGCGAAGAGGCAAATGCCTTTAAAGAAGTAATCGAAAAAGCTGAAGAGAATTACAAAAATAAAAGTCAAACCCGTTTCCTCTCTACCAAAAAAATAATCGTGTTATTGGCAGCAGCATCTGTAGCGTTACTATTCGTTTTTACTACACTTTTATCAAAAGACACTACAGAAGAATTATATTCACAATACAATGATTGGCAAGATTTGCCTTCATTAACAAGTAGAGGAAATACGAATACGAACTCTCTATCTAAAGGACAGGTTTTATTTGAAGAAGGTAACTATCAACAAGCAAATACTATTTTTGAATCAATTGTTACTACCGAAAAGGAATTACCTATTAATGTATTAATTTATGCAGGAGCCACTGCTTTAGAATTAAAGAATTACACAGAGGCTATTGGGTATTTTGACAAAATAATTGCATCTAATGCTATAGATCATTCTAAAGGATATTGGTATAAAGCTATGGTCTACCTAAAACAGGGCAAAAAAGAAAAAGTCATAGAAACTTTAGAAATCATTACCCAACTGCAAAACAATTATAAATATAAGGAAGCCATTGAATTATTGAATAAACTCTAATAATGCATAGTAGTTTTTATTCAATTCTTTTTACGCACTAAACCTTCATTTCTGTTCCTAAAATCTTATTCGAAAGATCTTCTTTGGCCTGCTGATCATCACCAAACAACCATCTTAATACATTATCATCCCAAATTTCGTCATATTCTGTTTTGCTGATAATATCTCGTTCTATGGCCAAATCCAGTATTTTACCAGGATAAGAAGATTGTGGTTCACTTTCCATTTCTCCTAAAGGATATGGGTCATCTAATCCCATTATGACTTGTTTACTTCCTTGTCGCTCTACGGTCAGCTTTAAGGAATCGGTATCATGTACCAGCGTATCAAAATATATATTAGGATGGCCTACTGCTTTTCTTGGATGCTGTTTTCCTTTAAACAAGTCTGGTCTGCCATCAAATCCTTGTATACGTCTACCTAAATTCATTTGGGCTAATTGCCCCCCATGTGCAAAACAAGTTCTGATATTAGGGTATCTTTCTTGCATACCGTTAAGGGTATAAAAATGATACGCATCGCCACATTGTGCCAACATCCAAACCAAATGAAAACGCCACGCTACATTTTCTAGTTTAATCATTTTATCTCCATCATAAGGGTGTACTTCTATTGCCAATTTGTACTTGTTGGCTAGTTCAAAAATAGGGTCATTCTCTTCATCAAAAATACAGCGCCATTGCCCTATAGAATCCATAAAATGTGTAGGTAAGCAGAGTACTTTCATTCCTAGTTCTTCGACACAACGCTCCATTTCCCATAATGCACCATTAATAAACCCTGGATGCACTACAAAACCGCAAGTAAACTTATCCGGATTTTCATGCTGTATACGTGCATTAAAATCATTCTGAAACCTTAGTGCGTGCTTCATTTCTTCTAGACGTAATCCATTACCATATAATTGAGATAGATTTAATACCACAGCATGATCAATCTTAAAGTGTTCCATCCATTCTAGTTTATCGTCCAAAAAGAAGCTAGAATGAGTTACCGGGCGTTTCCAACCTTTTTGCAACATATACTTGCGTTCATCATCGACCCAAAAGATCTCTTTTTCCTTCATGAATTGAGGGATTTCTTCGGGGTAAGGAAGTAAATGTGAATGACCGTTGATACGAAGTTTTCTTTTCATCTCTTTATATTTTGGTTTTACATCGTTGGATGACATGTTCATTTTAGGCTCATAAAAACCTGTAAGGGGTGTTGGTTTTATTTCATAACAACCTATTTTATGTTAATTCAACTTATTAAATATTATTTTTTCTTTTTAGGTGCTTCCATTACAGCACCACAATTAGCACATGTACATTTTTCTTTATCACTATAATATGTATCAAAAATGATAGGCATATCAGTTTCTATATTATCAAGAGCAAATTCTTCTCTATACAATTGTGTATTACACTTTTCGCAATACCACTCTAAGGCATCCATCATTTTTTCTGCTCTAGGATACTCGATTACTAAGCCCACAGTATCTTTTCCTCTTTGTGGAGAATGAGGAACCTTAGGAGGTAATAAATAGATTTCTCCTTCTCTTATATGTACATCTTTTGGTACTCCTTTGTCTATAATTTTTAATACAATATCTCCTTCTACCTGATAGAAAAATTCTGGGGTTTCGTTATAATGGTAATCCTTTCTATTATTAGGACCACCTACTACCATCACAATAAAATCGCCATCTTCCCAAACACACTTATTACCAACAGGAGGTTTTAGTAAATGGCGATGTTCTTCTATCCAGGCTTTAAAATTTAATGGTGAAACTAACTTACTCATAACTTACTTTTATTAAATTGTTCCTTCTTATCTCAAAGAAATGCTTTTATATACATTTACTACCAATTATAAACTAAAACGAACTTAATAGTTTTGTTCATTTCATTTATCACTTCCTTGTTCCTATTTTTTGTAACGCTGCTATAAAAAACAATCATAGCTTTGTAATAAAAGGAAGTAACTTTGTCTCTTTTAGCTCTTTTTAATTCATAATTGGTATAAGATTTATTTTTAGACAGAAAACATCTTATATTTTTCTAATTTCAACGCGTCGGTTTTTGGCTTTCCCTTCATCGGTTGCGTTATTTTCAACTGGCTTTGAAGCTCCAAAACCATTACTTTGTAATCTACTTTCATCAATATTCTCGTCTGTTAATGACATAAGAACCGATCTAGCCCTATTTTTTGATAATTTTAAATTAGACTCTTCATTACCTACATTATCAGTATGCCCCTCGATACTAATTTTTAAATCAGGGTTAGCTTTCATCATTTTCACAATTTCATTCACAATTTCATATGATTCTGATTTTATTCGTGATTTACCTGTTTCAAAATTTATATGTAAGGTTGCAAAACCGTTTGTATTAATTTCTGATAACATCTTGTCCGCGGTAATTTTTTCTATTGTCTGCTTAAAATCTTCCATTTCTACAACACCTATAATGCTAGAGTCTGAAGAAACTTGAAAACCTATCTTTTTATTTGAAGTTTTAAGAACATACATACTAATTGGAAGATTAACAACATCTCCAGCATAAAATTCGTGCATATGCTCATATATTTCATTAGGAGTTTCTCCCCATTTTTGAGTTAATTCATAAGGAAACTGATCATTATAAATCATTTTAGCTCCTATTGATTTTAAATATTCTGACACACTTTTATCAAAGAAATATTGTTGCCATTCTTTATCTCCATCCATAATTATTTTCATCCTTTCCACTTTACCTTCAAGAACAAAAAATGAATTTCCATCATACATCTCTAGTTTATCAAAATCATAAGATTTCGTAGCACTTGTATTTTTATCAACGATCATTCCTTTTGGCGGAGTAATATAAGGGTATGCACCAATATCTACTGTAGACTCCTGAATATCATCCCAAGAAAATTCTTTTATTTCTTTTTTAACAACATTTACCTCTTCTTTCTTTTCTGGTTCTGATTGGATAGAATCTTCAGTTTCTGAATTAGAAATAGCTTTTGTTTCCTCCTTATTTTTACATGATGATATCATAAGAAGAATTAAAAGGCTTGTGATTAATTGGTTTTTCATTTTTAAATTGTTTTCCCGGTTTTTATTTAGCTATAATATTTCTGTTATGATATAAAATTAGCTCTTTTATAGGTATTTAATACTATCTAATAATCAACTATAATGATTTTGTTCTTCCTCCATCTACAGGAAGATTGATTCCATTTATATATGACGCCGCCTCTGAAGCTAAAAACGCTATGGCATTTGCGGTTTCTTCGGGTTGAGCAAATCGCTTTGCAGGAACTTCATTCTCCATTTCTCTTATCACTTCTTCAATCGATTTTCCTGTTTTTGCCGCCTTATTATTAATTATTTCATTTAATCGTTCTGTCGCAGTTGATCCTGGTAATACATTATTTACAGTGATTCCAAATGCTCCTAGTTCATTTGCTAAGGTTTTTGACCAATTCGCTACTGCTCCTCTAATGGTATTAGAAACTCCTAATCCTCCTAATGGTTGTTTTACAGAGGTAGAAATCACATTGATAATTCTTCCAAAGCCTTCTTTTTTCATTCCGGGTACTAATGCTTGTACCAAAACATGATTACATTTTAAATGCTGCGTAAAGGCACTTTCAAACTCACCTAAAGTAGCATTAAACACAGGGCCTCCTGCCGGACCACCTGTATTATTTATTAAAATATGAAAAATTCTTTCCTCTTGTAAAATCTTATTTTTCACATCTTCAGGATTCTGAAAATCGGCTACAATGTAGCTATGCGCCTGACCATGATTTGTAGCTAGTTCATCCACAACCTGCTTTAACTTCTCTTCATTTCTGGCCATCAAAACAACAGTAGCTCCCAATAAAGACAGCTCTTTTGCAGAGGCTTTCCCTATCCCTTTTGTACTGCCACACACCAATGCATTTTTGTTAGTAAGATTTAAATTCATTTTTCCTTATATTTTTATGTTATAGCTACACTTTCTAAGACAAGTGCACCATTTATTGTTGTTTATTCTAAAATTGTATACATACATTTTTGGGTTCTGTAAAAAACCGTAAAGCTTCGAAGCCTCCTTCTCTGCCAACTCCAGAATCCTTTACTCCTCCAAAAGGAGTACGAAGATCACGCATCATCCAGGTATTTACCCATACAATACCTGCTTCTATTTGTTTTGCCATTCGCATACTTCTGGTTAGGCTATCTGTCCAAATAGTACATGACAATCCATAGCGTACATTGTTTGCCAAAGTCAAAGCTTCCTGATCGGTATCAAACGGCATAATCGTCACCACAGGACCAAAAATTTCTTCCTGTACCAATTTGCACTGAGCATCATTTACTTCGATAATGGTAGGTTGCAGATAATATCCTTTTTCATAACCTGCTATCGTTACATATTCGCCTCCACAAAGAATCTTACCGTCTTCTGCAGTTGCACTATCAATATAACTTTTTACTTTTTCTAAATGAGTTTTGGACACTAAAGCTCCAATATTGGTATCCTTATCCATAGGTTCTCCTACTTTTAATGCCTTGGTTTTTGTAACAAAATCTGTTTTAAACCTTTCATAGATACTTCTTTCTACCAAAATACGAGAACCACAAAGGCATATTTGTCCCTGATTAGAAAACGAGGATTTTAGTGTTGTTTCGAGCATACGATCATACTCGCAATCGGCAAATATGAGATTTGGGTTTTTACCGCCTAATTCTAATGACAATTTCTTAAACATAGGTGCGGCTATTTTTGCTATATGAGCCCCTGTAACCGTTCCTCCTGTAAATGAGATGGCTTTGATATGTGAATGCGCTACTATTGCCTGACCAACAGAAGTACCTAATCCATGTACAATATTTAACACTCCTTTTGGCAAACCCGCCTTGGTACATATCTCTCCTAGCAAATACGCAGTCATAGGGGTAACCTCACTAGGTTTTGCAATTACAGTATTACCAGCAGCTAATGCCGGAGCTATTTTCCAGGTAAATAAATATAATGGTAAATTCCATGGTGAAATGCATCCCACAACCCCTATAGGCTGTCTTAAGGTAAAATTAATAGCATCAAACCCCTGGCTTTCATGAGCCTCACTTGCAAATTGTGTGATCGCATTCGCAAAGAATCTAAAATTATCTGACGCTCTGGGGATATCTACACTGCGAGCTAAGGTCAATGGTTTCCCATTATCTATTGCTTCTGCCATTGCCAGTTCTTCGAGATGTTCTTCTATCAGGTTTGCAATTTTAAGCAAGATAGCACTACGTTGCTGTAAAGAGGTTTCTGACCAACCTATAAAGGCTTTGGATGCAGCTTCATAAGCCAATGCTACATCTTTTGAAGAAGAGTCTGGTGTCTGACTATACACCTCCCCTTTTGCTGGATTATAATTATCCAACCACTGGTTTTCTTGCGGTGGTATATATTGTCCGTCAATATAATTTTCAATCTTTTCTATGGTACCTATATTCATCATTTACCCAAAAATGTGTTTTAACTGATTTGCTGTATATTTTAAATCACCTGTATAGGTTTGTATTTCATTTTTATTAAATCTGGCAGAGGGGCCAGAAGTACTTATTGCTGCAATGCATTTTCCTTTGGCATCAAATACAGGAACTGCAACACACACCAAGCCAATTTCATTTTCTTCAAGATCTAATGCAAAACCTATATTTTTGATTCGTTCTATTTCTTCTTTTAATTGTGCTTTATTGGTTAAGGTATTTTTGGTAACGGCTTCGAGAGTACTGCTATCAATTACTGATCGATACTCGGGTTCTGCAAAAGCGAGCATCACTTTACCCAAACCTGTACAATGCAGTGGTTTTTCGCTTCCTATTTGCGAATTTATTTGTAAATCATGTCTACCTACCACTTTATCCAAAAAATACACTTTCTTATCTTTATAGATCGCCAAATGTGCCGTTTCTCCCGCTCGTTTGACTAAGTCTTCCATAAAGGGTCTGGCTTTGGAAATAAAATTTTTATGGATGCTTACTTTTTGCCCTAATTCGAATAATTTAAGGCCTAACCTATATTTTTCGTTTTCGGGATTTTGCTGAATCACATTCAAGGCTTCCATAGTAGCCAACATTCGATATACCGCACTTTTATTAGTACCGATTTTATGCGCTATTTCTGTAACACCCAACTCTATTTTTTCTGTAGAAAAACAATTCAAAATCTTGAATGCTTTTTCTACAGAGGTATTTAGAATTTTTTTATTTGTAGTGCTACTCATTGTATCATTATTCTATAAAGACGTTAATCTACTTTTTTGTACGCTATTGCTTTAATTTCTATTAATAAATGCGGGTGTGGTAACTGGTGTACGGCAACAGTAGTTCTCGTTGGCCCATCATAATCAAAATACGTTGCATATACTTCATTATACCCCCCAAAATCATTCATATTTACCAGAAAAGAAGTAATATCTACTACATCTTTCAAACTTGCTCCTTCTTCCTTTAAAATATCATTGATATTTTCTAAAACCGCTTTTGTTTGTGCTTTAATATCCAGATTAGTAGTCCCAAACTCATCTACAGCTACACCTTCGAAAGTGTTGTCTGATCGTCTCGAACTCGTTCCTGAAACATATATAAAATCACCTACCCGTTTTACATGAGGAAATTTACCTCTAGGAATTGCTTTTCCTTCTATTAGTTTTCCTTTATTCATGATTTCAACTATTACTATATCTATTAAACACTTTATTTTAATCCTGCAACCTTATCTTCTTGCAAAATTTCATTGGTTTCTTTTTGTATCTGTTTTAGCACTTCTTTCAGATCTTTATCAGTATTGATTTGTTCATCTGCTATAAGGTTTAATAAGGCCTTGTCCTGTGCTCTTCCTATTTGCATAGCCTTGGCATAGTTTATATCTTCATTGAATGTAACCATAGAATACTTTGAAAAATACTCATCTGGAAACACTTTTTCAAGATCCATTTCTAATTTTCTTTTTTGTTTAAAAATAGGATTAGATACGTGATCACGCATTTCATAATAATTATCAATAGCAAGATCTGCTATTGCATCAGTATCTTCTTTTCTTACTTTCTCATATGCTTTGAATGTAGCCGTCCAATCTCCTTTATTTTGTTCGAGAATTTCATCAAACACAACCACATCTTCAAAAGAAGCATTCATCCCCTGACCATAAAACGGTACAATTGCATGTGCTGCATCCCCGATTAACAATGTTTTTCCTTTATAATACCAGGGAGAACATTTTATGGTACCTAAAGCTCCTGTTGGGTTATTAAAAAACTCGTCATGAATATCTGGAATGAGTTGCAATGCATCTGGAAATTGTTTTTTAAAAAATTCTGTTACTTGATCTGGTGTCGTAAGGTTATCAAAATTATATACTCCATCACTATAGGATAAAAACAGGGTTACTGTAAAACTACCATCTAAATTTGGAAGTGCAATAAGCATATATTCTCCTCTGGGCCATATATGTAGATGATCTTTGCTTATTCTATGGCTTCTGTCCTTATTCGCAGGAATCTCTAATTCTTTATATCCGTGTGTCAAGTAATTTTGAGAATAGCTAAATAAGAATTTTTTCTTTAGATAATAACTTTTTCGAAGTGCTGACCCTGCTCCATCAGCTCCAAAGATAATATCTGCATCTACTGTTATCTCTTTTTTGGTGGTATAGCATTTAAACATTGCTGTAGTGGCATCAATATCCACATCGATACATTTTTTATTAAAATGTATGGTAACATTTTCATGCTTTTCTGCTTCGGAAAGTAGCAATCCATTTAACCCTCCTCTGGACACCGAATTAATGTATTCACCTTTTCTACCAGAATAGTCTGAAGCAAAGGTATTACCTTCAAGATCATGTATTAATCGACCATGCATAGGAATGCATAAAGAGGTTACTTTATCTGCAATTCCGACCATTTTCATTGCTTTTAATCCTCTATCTGACAAAGCCAGATTAATAGATCTCCCAGAAGAAATGGCTACAGTTCTTACATCGGGTCGTTTTTCATACACCGTTACTTTATATCCCCTTTGAGCCAATCTAAGTGCCAAAAGAGAACCGCAAAGGCCGGCTCCTATAATGAGTATATTTTCTTTTTTAGACATTACAATGCTTTTTTAAAGATCTCGACCATGTTAAATACATCTTCAAAACTGGTATAGAGCGGTACAGGTGCAAAACGAATTACATCTGGTTCTCGCCAATCGGTAATAATATGATATTCTGTAAGATATTGATGTAAACTCTTATCGGCATTTTGCACCTGGATAGATAATTGGCACCCTCTTTCATCGGGATGAGACGGCGTAATGATCTTTATTCGATCCGTATCTATTTCCTTAATCAAAAACTCTAAATATCCGGTTAGCTTTCTGGATTTTTCTCGTAATACATCCATTCCTATCTCATCAAAAATATCTAAAGATGCTTTGATCGCTGCCATAGACAAAATAGGTGGATTACTTAACTGATATCCTTCTGCGCCTGGCATTAGATCAAACTCTTGTCTCATATTGAAGCGAGTTTTTTTATTATGGCTCCACCAACCCGAAAAGCGCTTTAATTCTTTGTTATGTGCATGTTTTTCATGAACAAACAATCCTCCCAGACTACCCGGGCCAGAGTTTAGGTATTTATAGGTACACCAAGCTGCAAAATCTACTCCCGATTTGTGCAACTCTGGTTGTATATTTCCGACTCCATGTGCCAAATCAATACCCACCATACATTGATGCGCATGCCCTAAATCACTAATTTTTTTTAGGTTGAGATATTGACCCGTATAATAATTTACTCCTCCGATGAGCAGCATGGCAATTTCATCACCTTGCTCTTCTAGAATAGCCTGTAAATCTTCTATTTCTAATAGTTCTTTTCCTTTAGGTGGTTTCCATTCGACAATACCTTCTTTAGGGTCAAACCCATGAAAATGCAACTGCGATTCTACAGCATATCGATCAGACGGAAAGGCATCACTCTCTATTAATATTTTATATTTTGTACGAGTTGGTCGATAAAAAGACACCATTAACAAATGTAAATTGGTAGTCAGCGTATTCATGATCACCACCTCTATAGGTTTAGCACCAACTACCCTAGCCATTGCACCGGTTAAAAATTCGTGATAAGGCATCCATGGGTTTTTTGCTTCAAAATGCCCTTCTACCCCCAAATTTGCCCAATCTTTTAACTCCTGATTGATGTATTGTTCTGTTTTTTTTGGTTGTAACCCTAGCGAATTACCGCACATATATATCCAATCCTTACCGTCAACGTCTTTTGGGATATGAAATTGATCACGATAATCAGAAATGGTATCTTTTTTATCTAGTTCTTTAGCAAATGCTAAACCAGTTTTAAATGCAAGTGGCATTCTTTAATGTTTTAATAATTGAAACAGTGT
Source organism: Aquimarina discodermiae (assembly GCF_040786235.1). Taxonomy (NCBI): domain Bacteria; kingdom Pseudomonadati; phylum Bacteroidota; class Flavobacteriia; order Flavobacteriales; family Flavobacteriaceae; genus Aquimarina; species Aquimarina discodermiae. Next base: position 15,616 of record NZ_JBFMKP010000031.1, on the reverse strand, counting down.
TTTACTAATTTAAAGCAAAAAAGCATTCGAAACAAGTATTTAACGTTATATTAAACTTGTCTCAAATGCAGCATAAATATCATTTTGAATAAAATTTTCTTTTAAAAGAATTTGACTTCTTTTCTTTTAATCCAAAGAATTATTGTACTTAACACAAAGGTTACAATAGCAACAACAAACAAGGTTCCCCCATCATTATTGACTTCTATGCCGAGTTTGGTTAAATGCATCATGATAGCTCCTCCGATAGTGCCCAAGGTAATCATCGCGCCTATCCAAGCTGTTTTGGGAATTATTAATAAAATTCCTGCTATTAGTTCAACAATTCCTGTTCCTATTCGACCATAAGGTTCCATTCCAACTTTTGTGAATATATACACACTGTCCGGATGGGCCGTAAACTTAAATCTAAGTGTCTGAATCAAGATCACTGCTACGATTACACATAGCAACTGAGGTAAAATCCTTTTCATACTGAGTAATTAATTAGTTTTTAAATTATGACGATTGTGTTACAAATACTTACAAAAAAGTATCCAATTTTCCCTTTTCATCAATAAATGTATAGTTTCTTTAAGAGAAATACAATTTTTTACTAGTAATATATTGTAAAAACTCATTAACCCCCCATTTTATCTTAACTTCGTTGAAACAAAGTTGTTTACATAAATTTTAAGCTTTTACCAGAATAACTTTTGTATGTTATCAAACACAAGTTTAGAATAGAAAAACAATCATATAATCACTAAATACCCTCTCCTTATATGAGTTTAGAAATTGAACTAAAAAGTGAAGATAATCACTCCAAAGTCTTAATACGTGACGGGCAATTATGCAATTATCAATTTTTAGAAACCGAAATCATGCATCAACAAGGAGATCCCGGCTGGAGTAACACCGAAATTGAAATGTTTCCTATTATCGGTGCCACAAAAGGAAATAATTTTTCTGTTGCAACTCCAAAAAAAGAAGCAAAACTGGATCAACATGGTATTTTAAGAGCAATGAACTATTCTTTAAAAAACACAGCCACCCCAAATAGTGTTAGCTTCTACAAAGCATATACTGCTGATACTTTAGTAGCAAATCCTAAATTTCCAGAAAAATCGACTTTAGCATCTTTAAGCTGGCCCTATAATTTTGAATTTACCAAAACCTTTAAATTAACTAATACATCCCTACGAGTCACTTTTGAAATTCATTCAGAAGAAGGGATGCCTTTTATGATAGGGTTTCATCCTGCATTAAAAATTTACACCAGCAACCCCTTGTTCGAATTTAAGGACAAAAAAATTCCTTTAACTGATGTTTTAGAAACAGGATCAACCGCGTTTCCTGTCCAAGATTGTGATGACCTAACCTTATCAAATAACGGTAAGGTAAATGTAAATATAAAATCACCAGGATTTAAACACCTAATGCTATGGAGTCCATCCTCTAACATGGCTTGTATAGAACCTATCACATTTTATCCCGCCAGTGTTTCTGAAAAAAACTTATACAAAGGATTTGAATATAGTTCTGGACATGAAATATTCGAAACAATTATTTCTCCTTCAGCATCATAGACCTATAAACAGAAATACCATGTTCGTATTCAGAAGGTTTACGTTTGACAAGTAGTTTATGAGAAGTAAAAGAATCTACCAAACCTATTTATTATATTTACGAACCAACATAATTATAAAAAGTAATGACTCCCGATTTTAATGAATATTTTAAAACCAATAAAGACACTTGGAATAAAAAAGTAAACATCCATGCATCGAGTGATTTTTATAGTATGGATCGGTTTAAGTCGGGAGAAACCTCATTAAACTCATATGAATTAGATGCCTTAGGTGATGTTACTAACAAATCGTTACTACACTTGCAGTGCCATTTTGGGCAAGACACACTTAGTTGGAGTCGAATGGGAGCAAAATGTACTGGTGTTGATTTATCTGAAGAAGCGATTAAATTAGCCACTAATTTAAACCAAGAATTAAACCTAGACGCAAAATTTACTTGCTGTAATGTGCTTGATACTTCGCAATATATTAAAGAGAAATTTGATATTGTTTTTACCAGCTACGGAGTTATTGGATGGCTACCTGATCTGGCACCTTGGGGAAAAATGATTTCAGAACGACTAAAGCCTGGAGGAATTTTTTACATGGTAGAGTTTCATCCTATTGTTTGGATGTTTGATTACCTAAAAGAAACACCAGAGTTAACTTATGGCTATCAACAAGAAGAAGTTATTTATGAAGAATATCAAGGGACATATGCTGATCCTAAGGCAAATATCACCAGTAAAGAATATGCTTGGAACCACGGACTAGGAGAAGTAATTTCTGCACTTACCAATGCTGGGCTTTCTATTAGCTATCTAAACGAATTTGATGCATCTCCTTATGAAATTTTTCCTGGGTTGCTTAAAGACAAAAATGGAATGTTTGTCACCAAAGACAAATTGTATCCATTGGTTTTTGCTATTAAAGCTACACTATAATCAATATTTTTTTTCTAAATAGCACCTAACTTTTGTTGTGACTATTCTAAAATTCGCTTAAGCCATTTCATTTTACCCGAAGAGTAAGGAGAGTATTTCAAATTTAACTCTATCCAAAATGGTTTTTGAATAATACTTTTATAGTGTGAAAAAGTATCAAATCCATATTTACCATGATAACTTCCTATCCCACTATCTCCAACACCTCCAAAGGGAAGTGATTTTTCTGTAAAGTGCATCATCGCATCATTTATAGCTCCTCCTCCAAAAGAAATCTTCTTCAAAATTTCTTTTTTAACCGTTTTGTTCTTCGTAAAAACATAACATGAAAGAGGTTTTGGTAACTTTTTGATTTCATCTATCGCTTCTGTAACAACATCGAACGTTATGATTGGCAAAATAGGTCCAAAAATTTCTTCTTGCATTATCGTATCCTCAAAAGTAACATCGGTTAAAATAGTTGGAGCTATCATACGTTCTTCTTTATTAGTACTTCCTCCAAAATAGATCTTATTCACATCGATCAGATCACACAATCTATCAAAGTTTTTTTCATTTATAATTTGTGTATAATTATCATTATCAATCTTATAATCAGCACTATTAATATGCTTTTTCATTGCTTCTAAGAGTCTGTCTTGTATACTTGACTCTACCATAACATAATCTGGCGCTATACACGTTTGCCCCGCATTAAGAAACTTTGCCCATACCAATCTTTTTGCTGTCATATCTATATTTACGTCTTTGGTAATAATTGCCGGACTTTTTCCTCCAAGCTCTAATGTCACTGGAGTAAGAAATTTTGCAGCTGCCTGGTAAATAATTTTTCCTACCGAGACACTTCCTGTAAAAAATATTTTATCAAACTTGACCTCTAACAATGCTGTTGTTTCTTCTACTCCACCTTCTATAACTTTAAAAAAAGATGGGTCAAAATTCTGATTAATTAATTGCGTCATCATAGCAGAAGTATGATGTGACACTTCGCTGGGTTTAAGAATTACAGTACATCCAGCTGCAATAGCAGCAACCACAGGAGCCAGCGATAATTGGTAAGGGTAGTTCCAGGCGCCTATCACCAAAATGGTTCCATACGGTTCTGGAATACTATAACTTAAACCAGGTAAATTTAATAACCCTGCAACTTTCTTCTTTACTTTTGCCCATTTCTTAACATTCTTAATTGCGGTATCTATTTCATTATAAATTACTGATAATTCGGTCGCGTAGGTTTCATATGAAGACTTTTTGAAATCTTTATAAATTGCTTCAAAAAGAATATTTTCGTTCTTTTTTAAAACGTTTTTGAGGCGTTTTAATTCTTTTATTCGAAAATTAACATCCTTGGTTGCATGCGTATCAAAAAAAACTCGCTGTTGCTCTATTACCTTATTATAATCCATAGTTAGTACCATATTTTACCTCACTAATTTTCATTAAAATCATCATCTTACTAAATTGCATCAAAAAATATGATGCGTACTAAAAAAATAGCCTGAAAAAATATACGATTTTCAGGCTAATTCTTAATAGATAATATGATTCATTTAACTTTTTAGTTGCAATTCTTTCTGCATTTGTTTCACAGTCAATGTGCTTCCGTCATGACTCCAACCAGGAGGACCAAAAATATACATAAACTTATGATACCAATTTCTTGATTTCTTTGTATCATTCCAGATATCCCTGTATTCATGAGTTAGAATTACCCATGGATTATAGGAGTTAGGGGCATGCGTTACCCCGTATTGTATATCTATATTTTCATCTAATGGTTTCCAGGTACCAAATATTTTATCAAAAACATTCAAAAACCCACCATGATTCTTGTCCATATACTCCACATTCTTGGCATGGTGTACCTGATGCATTGTATGCGTATTAAATATTTTTTCAAGGATCCCAAGTTTGGGAATGTATACCGAATGAAGCTGAAATTGCCATAAAGCCTCAATACCTAAGCACACTACCACCATTTCTGGAGGAAATCCAATAGCTGGCATCCACATATAAAATAATGGTTTGTACAAAAGTGTAAACCACCCGTTGCGCACGGCGGTTCCTAAATTAAAATTATCAGAAGAGTGATGCACAATATGAGCTGCCCACAAAATTCGAACCATGTGATTTTCTCGATGAAACCAATAATAGGTAAAATCATCAGCTAATTGACATAAAAGCCAAACATACCAAGCATACCCAAAAGAAGTCCACCCCATAATATTTGTTCGAACGCCATCAATTTCTGGGTTAAAAAGCTCATAAACAAAATGAAAAAGTACAATCGAAAAAACAGTTTTAATTAACGGTCCTAACAATGCAGACCCAACTCCCATCGTTAAACTTGCTGATAGATCTTTCCAATTATATAAACTTTTATGATCATGAGTTTTGCTGTATGTTAGCTCTAATAATATCAGTCCCAAAAAGCAAGGTACGCCATAGACCAAAGGGTTGGTAAAATCCATTTTTCTTAAGTATTTTTTTTAGGGGGAGAATATATGAAGAATTTTCAGTAAATCATCCAGAAATTCTACGCAAAGTACTTCAAACACCTATCATTCTAGTTAAAAACGCTAAACATAGAATAATATTACTAAAATAGGCCTTATAATTTTTTATAGTCATGCTACCTCATATGTAATTCTCGAACCTCGATTACCACATCTTACTAGTAATTCAAATTTAACTTATACCTGTAATATACCAGCCTCAAATATGTACCTTACTACATATATTTGTATATTTGCACAGTTTTTTAATGACCACGTGATTTTGACAAATAAATAATTTTATTGCAGCAATTAGATAAATGTTCTAACCCATTTAAGCAATCGCTGTAAGTATTATTAATTTTTTATATATTCTTAAAACCAAAACCAAAATGAAAAAAGTCACTCTTATCACCATACTATTTATGGTATTTTCCTGTAGTAAAGAAAATCTAAACGAAACTACAGCACCAACCACCAATCTTTATGAATCAGAAAAACTACTTTCTATCACAGAAATCAATAAATATATTGCTGGTGAACTAAAACAACATCGTGATGTAAACTGGGCCAAAGCTCCTTCAAATGTGTTATGGAGTGCCGTTGTGCATGGAGGAGAAATCCTGAGTGTTGGATATGGAGAAAAAGGAGAAAGTTTCTCCATTCAAAAATCTCCACGTCTTAAAAACGCACAAGAAAACATTTACAACATTGTTCAGTCTATTGAAAGGACTGATAAATCAAGTACAACAACTTATGCAGATAAAATACTTAATGTAGTGGATGTAAAAGTTACCAAATTAGAAACCATAAAAGCGTTACAAAATGCTGATCAAATTAGATATTTAGATCCTATTGGCTATGGTTTTTATTTAGAGCGTGACAATTCTACTCATCAAAAATCTGCCGGCTGCAGCAAAAGTGGCGAGAACATTAATAGTGCAGATTACTCTGTAATATCTCCAAATGCACACTTACCCTGGAACTATAATATCCACAAAATATCACAGGCCTGGAATTACAGTACAGGAGCTGGCATTACTGTAGGATTGATTGACACAGGAATCTCTGCAAGCCAAAACCTTTTAGGAAATGGTTTTAACGATGGAGCTTCTAGCGGTAGAACCGTTCAACGATACGGTAACTACATCGATTCTATATGGCCCTGGTCAAATAATGTTGACGGTCCTAATGATAAATGTGGTCATGGTACTCAAATGGCTTCTGTTATTGCTTCACCACGTAATAATGATTACATGCCTGTAGGAGTAGCCTACAATTGTAATTTGATCGCATATCGTAGTACAGCAGATGTAATTCTTGATGACTATCACGAACGCAAGGGAGTAAGTAATGCATTAAAAGCTCTTGGAAACAAAAGCGAAGTGAAAATTATTTCTATGTCGATAGGGTATCCATGGTCTATTGGAAATGTAAAAGATGCCGTAAAATATGCATACTCTAAAGGAAAAATGATTTTTGCTGCAGGAGGTACTTCTACTTCATTTACCAATTGGGTAGGAGTTATTTTCCCGGCTAGTATGTCTGAAACCATTGCTGTTACCGGAATAAAAGATAATGGATACAAGCAATGTGATATTTGCCATGACGGTGAAGAAATAGATTTTACCATCGTTATGCAACGTGCCAATGATGGAAACAGAACGGTACCTGCCTTAGGCTTTAATACAGGATCCAGAACATATGTGGGTGGATCTTCTGTAGCAACTGCTACCACTGCAGGTATTGCCGCTTTGGTATGGGCGCGTAATCCATCTATGACCAGAGCACAGATTCTTGATAAGTTAAAAAGAGCTGCAGAGTTTTATCCAAATCGCGATGAAGATTACGGCTACGGAAATATTGATGCTTTAAAAGCTGTACAATAGCAACACTTATAAAAATACTGGTTAGAAACAAAGTAAAAAGGATGTCTGAAAAATCGGACGTCCTTTTTTATACCTATTCATATTTGAATTTATAGACGCTCATTATCAAAACTCTGGAATAAACAAAAAAGGAGCGTCTAACTATTTAGACACTCCTTTTTTAAGGTTTTCTTATCAAAGAATTAAGCAAGAACTTCTTCCTTTTCTTCTTTTTCTTTTTTCTTTTCTTCTTTTAAACCTACTTTACTAATCGTATCATGCATTATTGGTGTTGCAATAAATAGCGACGAGTAAGTACCTACCAATACCCCAATAATCAAAGAGAACATAAAGCCTCTTAATGGTACTGCAAATATGAAAATTGCAATAAGTACTAATAAGGTAGTTAATGAGGTGTTTAAAGTACGGCTTAATGTACTGTTTAGAGCTCCGTTTACATTATCACCCAATGACCAACCAGTATGCTCTCTAAAGAACTCTCTAATCCTATCAAATACTACCACCGTATCATTTAATGAATATCCAATCACAGTAAGAATTGCTGCTATAAAAGCCTGGTCAATTTCCATGTTAAATGGCATAAACTTATAGGTTAATGAAAACACACCTAATACAACCAAAACATCATGGAATACTGCAGCCACAGCACCTAAACTAAACTGCCATTTTCTAAATCTTAGTAAGATATACAAGAACACTACTATAAGCGAACCTAAAACAGACCAAAATGCCGCTTGCTTAATATCATCGGCAATAGTAGGACCTACCTTCATAGAAGACATCACTCCTACCTGCTTATTATCATCGCCATAAGCAAACTGATCATAAGTTAAACCTTCTGGTAAATAGGTTGTTAATGCATTATATAATTTGTTCGAAATTTCTGCATCTACCTCTTCTCCCGTTTCATCGATCTTATATTTCGTAGTTATCTTTAATTGATTTTTGGCTCCGTACGTTTTTGCTTGTGCACTTTCGAATACTGCTACAAGGTCTTTCTCTACTGTTGTAGGAACTACATCTTTTGCAAAACGAACTGTATAGGTTCTACCTCCTACAAAATCTACTCCATAATCCAGTCCTTGTGTAAACAATGATGATAATCCTGCCAGGATTAATACCCCAGAAATTGCATAAGCAACTTTACGCTTCTTTAAGAAATCAATATTGATGTTTTTAAACAGGTTTTTGGTAGCTCCGGTAGAAAACGCAAGTTCTTTACCATTTTTACCATATCCGTCGATAAACAGACGTGTTACAAAAATTGCAGTAAATAAAGAAGTTAAAATACCGATTAATAAAGTAGTCGCAAAACCTTTAATAGGTCCAGTACCAATAACAAGTAAAATAAGACCTGTTAAACCGGTAGTAATATTCGCATCAAGAATAGATGACAATGCATTATTAAAACCATCTTTGATAGCATCTACCTGTGATTTTCCTTTTGCAAGCTCTTCTCTAATTCTTTCGAAGATAAGTACATTTGCATCAACAGACATACCAATCGTTAATACAATACCTGCGATACCAGGAAGTGTTAATACTGCTTTTAAACCTGCCAATACTCCAAAAATAAATAGAATATTAACAATCAATGCAACATCTGCAAAAGCACCTGCCTTACCGTAATAGAATATCATCCAGATTAGGATCAGTACCAATGCTATAATAAAAGACATGATACCACTATCGATAGCTTCTTGTCCTAATGATGGTCCTACTACCTCTGCCTGAATAATATCTGCAGATGCGGGTAATTTACCAGCTCTTAATACATTTGCTAAATCCTGACCTTCTTCGATAGAAAAATCACCAGTTATTTCACTTCTTCCTCCGCTAATCGCACCAGTTGTAACTCCTGGAGCAGAGTATACAATATCATCTAAGACTACTGCTATTTGACTTCTTTGGTTAAATGCTCTTCCGGTCATTTCTTCCCATTTCTTAGCACCTTTACCATCCATTTGCATCGTTACTGTTACAACCCCTACCTGGTTATATTCTTGTCTGGCATCTGTAATTACACCTCCACTTAATTCGGCTTCATTACTACGATTTCCTTTAATCGCATATAAATCTAAAAACTCAGAGTCTTTAACCGCTTTTCCCCAGGCAAACTTCACAAAACGTTGTTCTGCTGGCAATAGTGCTCTTACCTTAGGATCATTAAGATAAGCCATAAATTGCTCTGCATTTTTTCTCTCTACAGTTGCAATTACCGGCCCTCCTTGTCTTCCTTGTCCTGCAATAAGATCAAATAATGGATTTACCTGTGCTTCTACTGCTGTAGAATCTTCTGCGTTTTCTAATAAATCATCGATTGAGGCATCTTCTTGTAAATTTGTTGAATCTACCTGAGTACTATCTGTAACAGCCTCTTTTTCTTCACCTTCAACAGCCTCTTTTTCTTCTGTAGCTTCCTCTACAGTTTCTTCTACTTTCTCTTCTTGTTTTTTAGCACTTTCTAAGTTTTCTTTCAGTAAATTATTAGCCGCTACAAGGTGTCCGAAAACTTCTTCCATTTTATAAACGTCCCAAAATTCTAACTGCGCAGTACTTGTTACCAAGTTTCTTACCCTGTCAATATCTTTGGCTCCCGGAAGCTCTACCAACACTCTTCCTGACTCTCCTAATCTTTGAATATTTGGCTGTGTTACTCCAAACTTATCAATACGCTTACGTAATACCTCTACAGCAGAAACAACCGACTCATCTATTTTTCTTTTTAAAATAGGACGAACCTGATCATTAGTCATATCATACGTGATATCATCGCTTAAGTTTTTGTTTGCAAAAATATCTGGTGAAGCCAGTTTTGCATCTGGTATTTTTTCGAACTCAGTAAAGAAATCATCGATATAATCATTCTGGCTATCTTTTTGAACCTCATCGGTTGCTAATAACGCCTGATTAAATGAAGGGTCCTTAGAATCGTTTGCCAGTTTACTCAAAATATCTTTTACAGAAATCTGAAGAATAACATTAATTCCTCCTTTAAGGTCAAGCCCTTTATTAAGCTCTTTCTCTTTTGCTTCTTTATAAGTAATCCCAGCAAAGATTTCTTCATTACCGATAGAATCTAAATAAGCACCTTCTGCCAGCTCTCGTAATTTAGAATAGTCTTTTACAGTTTCTGGATATTTCTGTTGTGCATAAACTTCTGCTTCTTTTTCTTTTGTATTGGTTAAATAGGTGTATGATAATTGATATATACACACCAATCCAAACAATACTGCAAATACTCTTACAAGTCCTTTATTTTGCATTGTTAATTGTTTTAGGTCAAGCCCAGATTTTATTCTGACTTGACAATTATTTGTTAATTATTAAATATGATTTATGAATGCTCCTGAATTAAACCATCAAGGGCATTTTTGCAAAAGTAAAATAGCTTTTTAAGAATACGATCTATTTTTACTTTTAACAAAGACGAGAAAATTATAGGAATCTGTATCGTTAGATATCCTACTTAAGAAATAGGTCCAGCTCTCACTTCTGGAATATTATGAGAAGTATTATCTATTGCAATTGCAATATTTGTATGAATTCTTTGCGCTACCCGAATGAGTTCATCCAACTCATCAGTATCAATTCTTGAAATGAAACTATACGAAAAACCTGTAGAGCGTTTTTGTTTTTGTTTTATTTCGAGAGGGTATTGTCCTGTAAAACCAGTATCAAAACCAGTATTTTTTTGAAGTTCATGAACATCAAGATTATAGGCTTCAAAATCATTATTTACAGGAGGAAGTTTATCTTTCTTTTGGTTTTGATCTAAGACAAGGTGCTCTAGTGCGCTGTTTTGTTTTTTAGAAAGTATTTTTTTGATACTTGCTACATCAGCATCACTATAATACGTAATTTTTAACGTACCATCTTTTAACTCTTTAGAGATTCTAACATTTTTAACCCCTATAGCATGCAATTGCTTTTTTACAATTGAAATTGCATTTTGAGCTTCTGGGGAGGTTATTTTGGTATTAGCAAATTCTAATACAATCTCTTGATTAGGCACAACGGTTTCCTGTTGCATTGCTACCAACAATGCAAGTACAGCAATTAAAGTCCCGAAGTACCATTTTTTAGTCATCTCGCAAATATAGAAAAATTAAAATTGCATTTACGATGTCTCTAGATAAATATCTAATTCTCTTTTCCAATCGTAATTATCAATTCAAAGAACTTAAAAACAGAGCCAATATTGTATTAAAACAACAAAAGCCGCAATAAAGCGGCTTTAATATCAATATCATAACAGACTTAAGAGACTTTACTAAGCTCTAACAATCCATTTGTCTTCTTAACTCCTTCTGCACTTTCTGCAAGTTTTGCTTTTTCTGCTTCGCTAAGTTCTATATCTACAATTTTTTCTATACCATTTCTTCCTAATACAACAGGTACACCAATACATAAATCATTTAATCCATATTCTCCTTCTAATAATGTAGAACAAGGGAATATTTTTTTCTGATCACAAGCAATCGCTTGTACTAATCCAGAAACAGCTGCACCTGGTGCATACCATGCTGATGTTCCTAGTAACTTAGTTAATGTAGCTCCTCCTACTTTAGTATCTGCAGCTACTTGCTCTAAACGATCATTAGCGATAAATTCTGAAACCGGCACACTATTTCTTGTTGCCAATCTTGTTAAAGGCACCATTCCTTTATCACTATGCCCTCCAATTACCATTCCGTCAACATCAGAAATCGGAGCTTCTAGTGCTTCAGCTAATCTATACTTAAAACGAGCACTATCTAAAGCTCCACCCATCCCAATAATTCTATTTTTAGGAAGATCTGTAGTCTTATGTACCAAGTAGGTCATAGTATCCATAGGATTACTTACCACAATAATAATTGCATTTGGAGAGTGTTCTATCAAACTTGAAGATACTGATTTAACAATACCTGCATTAATACCTATCAGCTCTTCACGAGTCATACCAGGCTTACGAGGAATACCAGACGTAATTACAACAACATCACTACCCGCAGTTTTAGAATAATCTCCTGTCGTACCAGTAATTTTAGTATCAAATCCATTTAAAGAAGCTGTCTGCATAAGGTCCATTGCTTTACCTTCTGCATATCCTTCCTTAATATCCAACAGCACTACTTCTGAAGCAAAATCTTTTATTGCTATGTATTCGGCACAACTTGCACCTACTGCACCAGCACCTACTACTGTAACTTTCATTATTTATGTCTTATTTTAATTAATATTTAGCCCTGTACTGAAATGATTTCAATACTTGCGCGAAAATACAAATTCTTTAGTGAATTAATTAACAAATAACACGTTAATTACCAGCCAAATTTAAGTCCTAAGGAAAGATTTCTATAGTTTTGAAAAGAATAGTCCATATTGGCTTTAAATACACCAAACTTTACTTCGGTACCAAATGTTGCCTTAATACCTCTGCCTTTATTTTTCACATTAATAGGATCTACTATGGTTTCTTCGATACCACTCAAATTTTGAGCTTGGTATACTCCTAACACTTTTGCTCTGCTAGATCCAAAATAATAACCCAACCCGCCATAAAAATTTAACACCGGTAATTTTGTAGAAACAACCCCAGACAACAACCAAGAATTTGTATTTACAGTAACTTCTTGATTTGCATTTGCATCAATATCATAAAATCCTTTTACATTGGTGTATCCTAGTAAACCAGAAAGTCTTACCGGCCATCTTTTTAAAGGGAATACCCAATCTGTAAATTCATGCTGAAATGCCACTCCATACAACCGTATTTTAGAACCTTTTACCGCACTGATTTTTGGCAAAAAACGTACTTTTATCTCGGTACTTTTTATCAAACCTACAGATCCCTGAATAAATCCACTGGGTAGTGATTTCACCTCAGAATCTCCAATTCCATTAGGCAAAACAACTTCTAATTGAGAGACTTGCCCTTGATTAATTACCACAACAACATCTTCTGAGTTAACTCCTACGGCATTGGCTACCTCCCGCCTCGTTTGTCCATCCTGAAAAGTTACGTCTGTATACTCTCTAGTATCTAATATAAAGGACCTTTTATCTTTTCTTATGAATGAAAGATTTCCTACAATCCCTACCTCAAAATGCCATAGTTTTTTAGTCTTTCCTGAAGTATACCAACCATTAGACATGATATTCACCAACGATTCTCCTGCTGGCTCAAAATAAGCTTGACTAAATGTATGGGCATTATCAATACCTATATCCAGAATACGATCTATATCGGTTTGCGAAACTGCGGTATATCCAAAAAGTAGCACTAAAAGTAGGGTACATTTTTTCATAAGATTTGGGCTTAATGGGAGTTGCAATATAAAAAAAATCTGCTACACCGTATGGCATAGCAGATGTAAGCGTATTTTAAAAACGTATATTATGCATCAATATTGGCATATACTGCATTCTTTTCTATAAACTCTCTACGTGGTGGTACTTCGTCTCCCATTAGCATAGAGAAAATCCTATCTGCCTCTACCAAATTATCGATAGTTACCTGACGCATTGTTCTATATTCTGGATTCATTGTAGTATCCCATAGTTGCTCTGCATTCATCTCTCCAAGACCCTTATATCGTTGTATTTTAGAATTTTCTCCAAATTCTCTAACGATTTGATCTCGTTGATCATCATTCCATGCATATTGTTTTTTAGCACCTTTTTTCACCAAATACAATGGTGGTGCAGCAATATAAATATGCCCTGCTTCTATCAATTCTTTCATATATCTGAAAAAGAATGTAAGAATCAAAGTAGATATGTGACTACCATCAACGTCGGCATCACACATAATTACAATTTTATGATAACGTAATTTTGACAGATTCAACGCTTTACTATCTTCTTCTGTACCTATTGTAACTCCTAAAGCAGTGAAAATATTCTTGATTTCTTCATTTTCAAAAACTTTATGATGCATTGCTTTTTCTACATTCAGAATTTTACCACGTAGTGGCAGAATTGCCTGAAACATTCGATCACGACCTTGTTTTGCTGTACCACCTGCCGAATCTCCCTCAACAAGAAACACTTCGCACAATGCCGGATCTTGTTCAGAACAGTCAGAAAGTTTACCTGGCAAACCTCCGATACTCATTACCGATTTACGTTGCACCATTTCACGTGCTTTTTTTGCAGCGTGACGTGCCTGTGCAGCTAGTATTACTTTTTCTACTATTGTTTTAGCATCACTCGGGTTTTCTTCTAAATAGTTCTCAAGCATTTCTGAAACTGCCTGAGAAACCGCAGAAGTCACCTCTCTATTACCTAACTTGGTTTTTGTCTGACCCTCAAATTGAGGTTCTGCAACTTTTACCGAAACAATAGCGGTTAATCCTTCTCTAAAGTCATCTCCTGCAATCTCGAACTTAAGTTTATCCAACATTCCAGAAGCATCTGCATACTTCTTAAGCGTGGATGTCAACCCTCTTCTAAAACCAGAAAGATGGGTTCCTCCTTCATGCGTATTAATATTATTCACATAAGAATGTAAATTCTCTGCATAAGAATCATTATAAATCATAGCCACTTCTACAGGGATGTCATTTTTTTCACCTTCCATAGAAATTACATGACCAATAATAGGATTACGGCTTGCATCTAGAAATCTTACAAACTCTTTAAGTCCTTCTTCAGAATGAAATACTTCTGAAACAAACTCTCCTTTGTCATCCTTATTACGTTTATCGGTAAGCGTTATCCTAATTCCTTTATTAAGGTACGCCAATTCTCTCATACGACTAGCCAGCGTATCATAACTATACTCTGTAGTTTGCTGAAATATGGATGTATCTGGTCTAAAAGTAACGATAGTACCTCTAAAATCAGTTGATCCCGTAGATTTAACTGGATACAATGGTTTCCCTCTTTCATACTCCTGCTCCCATATTTTACCATCTCTATGTACATAGGCATGAAGGTGATCTGATAATGCATTTACACATGATACACCAACACCGTGTAAACCTCCAGAAACTTTATATGAATCCTTATCGAATTTACCTCCGGCACCAATTTTGGTCATTACAACCTCTAATGCAGAAACTCCTTCTTTTTTATGTATCTCTACTGGAATCCCTCTACCATTATCCTGTGTTGTAATAGAATTATCTTCATTTATTGTAACCTCTATAGTATCACAATGACCGGCAAGAGCCTCATCAATAGAGTTATCCACGACTTCATACACCAAATGATGCAATCCTCTTACTCCAACATCTCCAATATACATCGATGGACGCATACGTACATGCTCCATTCCTTCTAATGCCTGAATACTATCGGCAGAATACTTTTTCTTATTTGTTTCCTCGCTCATAAACCAGCTTTATTTTTTATATATAATTTTGGTTAACGAACAAATATAAAAAATCACACAAAGGATAAAAGTATTTTACTAAAGATGATTTAAAGAGTTATTAACAATTAGTTAAGAATACAGCCGGAAAAGAAAAAAGCTCCTTAAAAACGCTAAAAACAGCCTTAAACGCAAAACAAGCAGAAAAACATTTTTACGCCATTTTCTATTTTATCAAAATCGTGCATTAAAACAGCGCTATGCACGTAAAAATATTATAAAAATTAAAGGCTAAGTTCTAAAATAAATATGTTTTATCTTTGAACTATTAAATTTCAGCTATGATCCCAGAAGATTTTAAAGATTATTTTGTGAATTGCGTTCACACAGAGCAGCAATCGATTATTTCATCACTATTGTCTATGTCTACTACAAC
>NZ_JBFMKP010000030.1:0-67854 GCF_040786235.1 Aquimarina discodermiae | reverse complement strand
AATAAACTTAACTGATCTTGATCATAGGTCTTAAAAACTACTTTTCTACTCATTCTTAAAGTTAAAAAATAACTCAAAAATCTACAAAAAAAAGACTGCCTTTTTAGACAGCCTCTTTTTTTATACCAGAAAGGATATTAGTGGTGTAGTATATTCTTTTACCTTATGTAAGGACTCTACTATTTTTTCGTCTACATTATACTATAAATATTTAAAAATCAGAAGTTATGAGTAAGTTAGTTTTGGTTTTAAGAATTTTATTAGGGGCATTATTGATTATTTTTGGAATGAATAAGTTTATCGAATTTATTCCTGCTTTAGAATTTACCAATCCAGATGCCATAGTGTTTTTTGGAGCCCTCGCTGATAGTTATGTATTAAAAACAGTAGGATTAATCGAGGTCCTTGTTGGTTTTTTACTATTAATTAATATGTCGGTACCTTTTGCCTTGGTTGTATTGGCACCGATATCAATAAATATTATTTTATTTCATATTATTTTGGACCCTAAAAATATAGGACCCGCAATATTTGTTTTTCTTGTAAACACATTTTTGATTTATACCCATTGGGATCGCTATAAACCGCTTTTCTAAGATCATTTTTAAGTTTACACGAAGCCCTCGACTGCTCTTCTAACTAATTCGCATATTGTTAAACCCCAAAACAATATATAAAGAAACCCTTCCTTTCTTTATTAGGATTACTTGCAGAGCAGTCATTTTTATACTTTCTTTAGCACTTTTAGAAGCTTCTTTTGATAGATTTGTAGGGCATACAACCATAAACATTATGAAAAATACGTTCATTCTCTTATCTATCTTAACCGTAATGATAGCTTGTAAGAATCAAACACAAGAAACAAAATCCAATAAAACTACTATTGCATTGAACTACCCAGAAACTAAAACTGTAGATACCGTTGACACCTATTTCGAAACCAAAATAAAAGACCCTTATAGGTGGTTAGAAGATGATCGAAGCAAAGAAACCGAAAATTGGGTAACTACTCAAAACAAAACCACTTTTGATTATTTAAACAAGATTCCTTTTAGAGAAGATCTTAAAAAACGATTATCTGATCTTTGGAACTACGAAAAAGTAGGTCCTCCCTTTAAAGAAGGTGATTATACTTATTTTTATAAAAACGATGGCCTACAAAATCAACACGTTTTATATCGATTTAAAAAAGAAGGAGAAGAACCCGAAGTTTTTCTTGATCCAAACACCTTTAGTAAAGACGGAACTACCTCTTTGGGAGGTGTCAGTTTTTCTAAAAACGGAAAACTAATTGCATATTCTATCTCTGAAGGAGGTAGTGATTGGCGTAAAGTAATTGTTAAAAATGTAGAAACCAAAGAGGTTTTAGAAGATACTATCATAGATGTTAAATTTTCTGGAATGTCCTGGAGAGGTAATGATGGGTTTTATTATTCTAGTTACGATAAACCCAAAGGAAGTGAACTTTCGGCAAAAACAGATCAACACAAAGTATATTACCATAAACTAGGTACTGTACAAAAAGACGATCAACTTATTTTTGGAGGAACCGAAGAAGAAAAACATAGGTATACCTATGCATACCTAACAGAAGATGATCAATATTTAATTATATCTGCCAGTACTTCTACTTCTGGAAACAAATTATTTATAAAAGATCTTAAAGATTCTAATAGCAAATTGATCACTATTTTGGATACTACAGAAAGTGACACCTATATTATCGAAAATGTAGCTTCAAAACTGTATTTGGTAACTAATTTAAATGCTCCAAACCAAAAAATAGTTACTGTAGATGCCTCAAACCCTACTCCAGAAAACTGGGTAGATTTTATACCAGAAACAGAAAATGTACTTAGCCCCAATACAGGAGGAGGGTATTTCTTTGCAGAATATATGGTAGATGCCGTTTCAAAAGTATTTCAATACGACTATGATGGTAAATTAATTAGAGAAGCGATATTACCTGGTGTTGGTAGTGCAAGCGGATTTGGTGCTAAAAAGGAAGAAAAAGAACTCTATTATTCGTTTACAAACTACAAAGTTCCTAGTAGTATCTATAAATATGATATCGCCAAAGGAACATCTACCCTGTATCGCGAACCAAAAATTGATTTTAACCCAGAAAACTACGAAAGTAAGCAGGTATTTTATAATTCTAAAGATGGTACAAAAGTACCTATGATTATTACCTATAAAAAAGGAATCGAGCTTACCGGTAAAAACCCTACCATTTTATATGGTTATGGTGGCTTTAATGTTAGTCTTACGCCTTCTTTTAGTATTGCCAATGCCGTTTGGATGGAACAAGGAGGTATTTATGCCGTACCCAATCTAAGAGGCGGAGGCGAGTATGGTAAAAAATGGCATATTGCAGGTACAAAATTACAGAAACAAAATGTATTTGATGACTTTATCGCAGCAGCCGAATATTTAATAGAAAATAAGTATACCTCTAGCGATTATTTAGCAATTCGAGGTGGTTCTAACGGAGGTTTATTGGTTGGTGCAACAATGACACAACGTCCTGATTTAATGAAAGTAGCCTTGCCTGCAGTTGGTGTTTTGGATATGCTAAGATATCACACTTTTACAGCTGGCGCAGGATGGGCCTATGATTATGGAACATCAGAAGAGAGTAAAGAAATGTTCGAATACCTAAAAGGGTACTCTCCCGTTCATAATGTAAAAGAAGGCGTACAATATCCTGCAACAATGGTTACTACAGGAGATCATGATGACCGTGTCGTACCGGCACATTCATTTAAGTTTGCTGCAGAACTTCAGGCAAAGCAATCTGGTACAAACCCTACACTAATAAGAATTGAAACCAACGCAGGTCATGGTGCAGGAACACCTGTTAGCAAAACTATAGAGCAATATGCAGATATTTTTGGCTTTACCTTATACAATATGGGATACGAAGTTTTGCCAGAAAAAACTATAGCTCAACTAAAAAAATAAACTTTAGTCAACTACCTCTGAGTAAGTTCATGAGGCATCCAACGGAAAAACAGTTTTTACATTTCGAGACAAGCCTCAGAGAATTAAACTCCACAATGTGGATTAAAAACCATACTAAAAAATCCGTTTTCTAGATAGAAAACGGATTTTTTACTTTGAACTCATTCTAGTAGTACTAAAACAAAGCTAAAATCTAGATATAAATTCGGTGAGATTTACTTCTCTAGGAAGATTAAATTTTTTACGTAATCTATAACGTCCCATTTTTACACTTTTACTAGAGATACCCATCAAATTGGCAATATCCTTCGAATTAAAGTGCAGTTTTAGAAAAGAACAAAGCTTTAACTCTGTTGGTGTTAGGGTAGGATACTGTTCTCCAAGTTTTTCGAAAAAACCAGAATTTACCTGTTCAAAACGCAGTTTAAAAGCATCCCAGTTTTTTTTGGAGTTTCTATTTACAGATGCCAGAAGGTTGTCAATCTTTTGTTGATGAACTTCATCTACACCTTTTTTAATTTCATAAATATCATCTTTAAAATGTTTGATAAGTTCTCCATCTTCTATGATTTGTAAAGCAGAGGTTGTAAGTTCTTTATTTTTAATTTCGAGAATATCTTTGGTTTTATTGAGTTCTAGTTCTGCTATTTGCTTTTCTTTTTCTATTAACTTTTTCTCTTTTTTATGTTTTGTTCTTAAATAACTAAAATACAACAACCCAAACAGACCAATAATAATGGCACCCGATAAGTATATCGCTTTCATAATATGGTCAATTTTTTTTTCTTTTTGGGCTAAAATAAGCTGTTGTTCTTGTTGTGCTTTTTCATAATTATCTTTTAGTTCTGATATTTTCCAGGTATTTCGGGTACCAAACAAACTATCCTTTAAAGCTGTCCCCATGGTAAGGTATTCAAAAGCCAATTTATACTGTTCCAGTATTTGATGAGTAGCAGCCAAATCAAGCTGAATTTCTGCTTTAAGAGAAAGGTCTTTTATAGAATTTGATAAAGCCAGCGCTTTTAAAAAATAGGTTACAGCCTTATCATGTTTGCCTCTAACCTTATACATACTACCAATATAATAATTTGCTTGGGCGATATGGGTGGTTTCTCCAGACAACTCGATAGTATCATAGTTGTCTAACAATAATTTTTCTGCTACATCAATATTTCCTAATTCTAAGTATACTATCCCTTTTAGCATTAATATTCTGGCATTCCTAAAATCTTGCGTATCCTTATCTACGTTTTCGTTATCTATTATTTGTTGTGCTTTTTCTATATAAGCCAAAGACTTTTCATATCGCTCTTCATAAAAATTAACGAATGCGAGATTTTCGAATGTATTATTAAGAAATGATGCCTTTACGGGGCTATTCACCTCCATAAGTATAGCAATAGATCTTACATAATAACTTTCGGCCAAATCATATTGGCCAAATGACTGGTAAATATTACCAATATTATTATAAACAGCAGATTGAGTATCCAGAGATTCTTCATTTTCTAAAATGTCAAGTGCTTCTCTATAGAGTATAAAGGATTTTTCAAAATCTGATTTAGCATTGTAAGCGATTCCCAAACAATTCAAACCTTTGGCAACTCTAAGGTTATCATTGATAGCTCTACTCATATCTATGGCCTCATTAATATATACAATCGAAGAGTCTGGTTTTTTTTGACACAAACTCAATCCTTTTAGACGTAATTCGTCAATGCGAATGGTATCTTTTACAGAAAACCTTTTTTCTTGCAAAAAATTAAATGTATTTGCCTGCAGACATGCGCAAGTCAAAAAAAGGTAAACCGTAAATTGTATTCGAGAATAAAAAAACATGAGGGCTTTCAATTTTAACAAAAGTTTTATAGGTATTATAAATATATTAAAAACCTCTGATTTATAGGGTTTAGTATATCTGTAGACTTTTTGTAGACCTATTTATTACCATTCCATATAATTTGTAGACTTTTTTTATGTTATACCAATGCAAAATATCCTCATTCTTTTTGGAGCTTTGCATTGTCTTTTAATAAACAATTCACATATATAGACATTTTAAGTTTTGTCTAGGTATTGTACTCCCCCACTATACAAATACATGGTTTCATAAACCGATTTGGTGTTCAATAAGATTAATTTAAAGTAAACACGAACACATTAAAAGTTAAAAGTATTATGAAATACAAGAACATTGTTGCGGGAATACTGACAGTTTTTTGCTTTGTAGTCACAGAGTCACAAGCACAAAAAACATTAGAAGTACAAGAATTAGAAAATGGTAACATTAAAAAAAAAGCCTCGAAAGCTAACTATCTAAAACGAGGCACACTTTCTAAACTAAGTTTAGATTTACAATCAGTTATTGATAAAAATACCGAAGGAGTCATTGTTGATAATAATGCTGTTTTGGTAAGAGCTTTTCCTAATCAAAGTGTAATTGCATTAGAAAAAGATTTAGCATCAATTGGTGCAAAACGATGTAAAATAAGAGGTAAATATGTAACCGCATGGATTCCTATAGATAAAATAACATCTTTAGAGTCCTTGACATCATTAAAGCATTGTGCTGCTCAAACTACTTCTCAAAACACAAATTCTTTTTTCTCTAAAGAAAAAAGAGCATCTGCAAAAACAGGAAAAACTGTTACTCAAGGAGATATCTCAATGCTTACCAAGGCGGTTCGTGAAAATCTAAAAGTAGATGGAACTGGCATTCGAATAGGGGTAATGTCTAATAGTTATGATTTATTAGAAAGCGCTGCTCAATCTGTTATAGATGGTGATTTGCCCGGCGCCAATAATCCAAATGGATATACGCAAGAAGTGGTGTTATTGAGAGAAGGACCTGATTTTCTATTAGACAGTCCAGCTGTGGATGAAGGGCGTGCAATGGCAGAAATTATTCATGACATAGCACCAGGAGCAGAAATCTTTATTCGTACTGCTTTTTTGGGGATAGAAGATTATGTTGATGGGATTTATGAACTAGCCGATGCTGGTGTAGATTTTATTGTTGACGATATTAATTATTTTGACGAACCATACTTTCAGGACGGTGTCCTTAACCAAGCCATAGATGATATAACTACTAGGGGAATAACATATTTTACCGCAGCTCTTAATGCTGGGTTAAATTCTTACGAAGCAGATTTTGTAGATTCTGGCATTGATATAGGCGGGCCATGGGGACGTTTACATGATTTTGGAAATGACCATACAGAAGAAATAGTTGTAAATAACGACACGATTGCTGTTCCGACTTTACCTTTTGTGTTAAATCCTGGTCAAAGACCAAATCTAACAATGCAATGGGATGATCCTTCCATTTTTGCAAACCCAGAAGGCCCAGGTCCTGATAGTGATTTAACAATCATGATTATAGGCGAAAGAAACGGTGTAAGAAGTCCTATTGCATGGAGTACGCACACCAGTATCACAAATGAAGTACCTTTTGAAAGAGTTAATAATTTTACAAATCTTACAGAAGAACCTTTAAATCTTAGTATTGCCATTGGTGTTGTAGAAGGTCCAAACCCAGGTAGAATAAAATTTATAAATCAAGCCACTAATTTTGGATTTAGACCCTTTACCGGTACTTTGGTAGGTCATGCAAATGCTGCCGGAGCTATTACTGTTGGCGCTGTAAATTATAATAATACTCCACAATTTGGCGGTACATTACAACCTTGGTTTAATTCTTCTGTAGGAGGTACTGCTGTTTTATTAGACAGAGATGGTAACCCTATAGCTCCTATCGTTCGTAACAAACCAGACTTTATGGGTCCTCATGGGGCAAACACTTCCTTTTTTGGCTCAACTGGTGATGGCGATGTAGAAAATGATGGTTTCCCTAATTTTTTCGGAACTTCTTCTGCAGCACCACATGCTGCGGCTGCAGCTGTTCTAATGCAAGAAGTTTCCAGACGAGATTTAGGAAGGGATTTAACAAAAGATGAAATTCTTACCGCTTTTATAAATACTGCCATCGATTTTAGAGATTCAGGTTTTGATTTTAGTACTGGGCATGGATTTATACAAGCAGATGTAGCAACAGCAAGTATTTTACCTTACCCTAGTATCTATCGTTTTCAGGTTAGAAACGCAACCACAAATGATGTTTTAGGTACCTTATTTAAAGGTGATGAGATTGATTTGTCTTCTATAGAAGGTGGAAAAATAAATATAGAAGCTTTAGCAAACTTTGGAGATAGTGCTAACGGAACCGTTCGTTTTGGAATGTTCTCTCTTGGTTCTGGTTATCGAAGTGCCAAAGATTTTACAGCACCATACATCGCTTTTGAGGATCAGGAAAATCCTTTTGTAACGAATGGAAAATATACGCTTTCTGCCACTCCAAAAGTAAACTACACTATAGGTCGTCTTACCTTTATGAGGTTCTCTATTATTAATGGAGAGGAGAACAGATATAGTAATTACTATAATTATCGTAAAGATGGATCAGAATTAGAAAGTAAAATATATCCTAATCCATCTACTGGTGTTATTAATATCGTAGAAAATGAAAAGAAAATAGAGCAGATTACAGTGTTCAACTTTTTAGGGCAGCGAATCTATGAAAACTCAATATACGATACAGGAAAAATAAAAAAACAAATAGATCTGTCTAGCTATACAAAAGGAATGTATACGGTAAAAACAAAATATAGTAACCATAAAGATTCTTTTGAAAAGATTATTATCAAATAAAAGATATCTAAAGGATTAATTTTACTGAAACTTAGATAGAATAACTTCTTTGGTGTAAAATAAATCTCATAACAAATTGAAGCAATTATAATTCGTATAAGTTGAGTTTGTGTTAAATAAGTACAATTATGTTTCAATTCAGACCTTGGGTGTAGTTAACCCAAGGTCATTTTTTATAGCATTTGACTTCTAAATACCGAAATAGTACAATACTAAAAAAAGCAGTTGGAGAACAGTTAAATTTAGATTTGAGATCAATTAGAAATTATAAAAGGCTAAATAAAACTGCTATAAAATAAAAAGATTACTCTTTTTAAATACGTGTAAGCATAATTACAACCATAATTTTTTAAAAAACCCGTTTTTCATTTGCAAAAGCGGGTTTTTTTTTGATCAAAGTTCAATATATTTGAGAATGCTTAGAGTCGAAAATATATCTTTTGCTTACGACACTCAACCTGTCTTAAAAAATGTAAGTTTCAATATAGAAAAGGGACAACACATTGCTCTTATCGGAGCCAGTGGTTGTGGAAAAAGTACCTTATTAAAAATTATTTATGGTCTTTTACAAGTTCAAAATGGTGAGCTATTTTGGGATGATGAAAAGTTATTGGGTCCGCTCTTTCATCTTGTTCCTGGTGAAGAGAAAATGAAATATCTTTCTCAAGGATTCGAATTACAGCCTTTTAGAAGTGTTGCAGAAAATATAGGTCAATATCTATCCAATTTTGAACCAGAGCAAAAACGAGGCCGTGTAAATGAACTGTTAGAAATCGTAGAAATGATCGATTTTGCCCATACTAAGGTAGAAAACTTGAGTGGGGGTCAAAAACAAAGAGTAGCGTTGGCAAAAGCATTGGCCAAAAGACCTGAAGTACTTTTATTGGATGAGCCTTTTGGTAATATTGATAATTTTAGGAGAAGTTCTTTACGAAGAAACCTTTATAGGTACTTGAAACGAAATAAAATTACAAGCATTACCGCTACTCATGATAAAACAGATATTCTATCTTTTACAGATCAGACCATTGTCATTCGACAGGGAGAAATATTAACTCAAAAAAACACTATCGACTTATATCAAAATCCTACCAACTATTATGTAGCATCTTTATTTGGTGAGGTAAATGAAATGGCACTTTCTTTATTTACAAATTCGAAAAAGGAAGGTACGGTTTTGATCTATCCGCATGAAATAAAAGTGGATCAAAATTCTGATAAAAAAGTAAGGGTTAAAAATGCTTATTTTATTGGTAATGATTATTTGACCGAAGCAGTTTTTGAAAACACTATCGTCTTTTTTAATCACAATAAGGCATTAAAAGCTCCAGAAATAGTTGGGATTACCATAGCAGAAGAAATCTTTCAGAAAAGAACGGTATTTTAAAGCTTAATTTCTTTGTAACCTTTAAACACAATTTATCCTAAGCATTTTGATATAACCTCTCGAAGTGTGTTCTTTAAGGGGTAACCCCTGTAAATTGATTATAAACCCTTCGACAGGCTCAGGGGTGACATTATGCTTTACGATTATCAGTATAGAAAACGACTGTCATGCTGAGCCCTTAGTCAGGCTCAGGGCAGGCCGTTAAAAGAGGAACTTGCCGGTTGTATCGTTTTATAGTCTAGTGACAAGTAGAATTTATACTCCTGGTGCTCCCCTTTGAGGGGGAGCTGCCCGTAGGGCTGAGGGGGTGTTTTTTCGTACTAAGCCATTTTGTACTTAACCATTAACTATGGCGTTTTCTCCTATACCACCACCCAATCAACATGAACACCAGCATACCTCCTATCCCCAATGCCCAATACAGTAGTGTATTGCTCTCAAAATGTATAGGAGCAGGGTCACCTACCAGGTAAAACCCAGCCCAATATACCGGTTGGGTACGATGTATATCGGCATTGGCGAGGTATTGTAATTTTGCTTGTTGTAAGGCTTTGGCTTTGTTCATTCCTTTTTTAAGGTGGGTATAAAAATATGTCATCAATTCTGGGGTTGTATTGTCTGATACCTCCCAACGGCTTAACAATAAACTTTTGGTACCTGCATACTGAAATGCATTACCCAAACTCATCACTCCCTCGCCTTTGGCAATTTTACCAGTACCTGTATTGCAGGCACTAAGTACGGTGAGCTCTGCCGGGATATCCATAGCAAATAACTCATGACCATAGAGCAGATTATCTTCTAGGGTGTCTTTGGTTTTGGTAAAGTAGAGCTTTGAGTTTTCTGGGCGTTCGTGGTCTACATCGCCGTGCAAGGCCAGGTGTAAGATATTATACCGGTTAGCATTTTTCTTAAAATTAGCTTCGATAGCCTGTGCCCCATAATAATATTGGCCATCGATGATATTAGAAATGGCTTTGATCTCTTTACGGGTACCCGGCAGGTCATCTCCCAGGCCTCTTAAGGTGGACAAACTCATTTGATGGGTTTGCGCATTGTTTTTTGCCAGTTGGATACTGTCTGAAAACGAAAAGGCCAGACATTCTTGTTTTTTAGTATTAGATGCTGTTGTTGCCTGACGGTCCTGTGTAAATACCAAATTGGCTGCATTGGCATAAGAGATAGCATAATTTCTAAGCAGATAGGATAAGTTTACCGGATTGTTAGAAGCATCGTTTTGTGTAAGTAATATCTCAAAATTAAGATGCCATAACGGCCCATCTGGGATAATGACCAATTGATCACCTACCAATTGATGACGTATAGGGTCTACCAATTGTTGATATAAGTCATGCCCTAACGTTTTATAAGCTTGTAAGTCTTTTGAGGTGATATGATTACGAAACGCTTCTACTCGTTTCACCAGATCTGGGGTTACCAATTCTTGTACACTTACCTGTTTTTTAGAAATGATAAAAGCATAGGTAAGCGTATCGGCAGTAAAAAACTCGAGGATGGTAGTATGCTCATCTAATTGTTGTTGGATTTCTTGTAGCGAAATCATCTTTTTTTGATGTGCCAATTGGTAATAGGCAGGATAGTTTTTTTCTAAGATACGGATTACAGAATCCTGCCGCTGGGTGATCTCGAACAATTGATTTTCGAAGCGCGTGATTTTGGCAGTATCTCTTTTTTGCTGGGCATGTGCTTTGGTGATTTGGGATTGGTAAAATGCCTGATCGGTACGTAGTTCTTTTTCCAGGGTTACCAGATCACTGGGCAATCCTGTATATTTTTTGGCATTGGCGTTGTTTAAGAGTTCTTTTAGGGTATTGGCCTTGCTTTTCTCGGTATAATAAAAGGCGTGTGCCAAGGCCTTTTGATCTTTTTGTAATTCATACAACAGTAATTGTGTAGCCATAGCCTCATGATAAATGGCTTTGGCTTTTTGTGAAAAAGCTACTTTGTCTTGATAAGCGGTATACGTACCTCGAATTTGATCGATTAGTACATCGGCTTGTTGGTATATTGCTATAGCGTTAGCCAAATGTTCTTGATTTTGATCTTGTTGATAAAGCAGGTTGTATACCTTGGCTTTCCCTTGTAAAGAGTTTAATAGGATGTTAAGATCATAATAATGATCTGTACCATCTTGCTTTTGTAAATTTTTGTTGGCATCGATGGCTTTGTCATAAAATGATAAACTTATGGTATACTCCTTTTGTGCCCAATACACTTTTGCTATGGTATTATAGGATTGTGCTACTTTGGGATGGTGGGTATTAAATACAGCTAACCGTATGCTTAATGCTTTTTGGAAACTTGTTAATGCAGTAGTATATTCTTTTTTGTCAAAATAGATATCTCCTAAATTATCATATGAATCGGCGATGTCAGGGTGATTTTTGCCAAAAATAGTCATTCTTATATGTAGTCCTTTTTGAAAATATTCTAATGCTTTAGAGAAGCTTCTTTGTGCAGCATACACTTCTCCTAAATCGTTATAAGAATATGAAATATCTATATGATATTGATCCAGGAGTTGCAAGCGTAGACCTAGTGCCTTTTTAAGATAAAATACAGCTTGCTTATAATCTTCTTTTAATTTGTAAATCACTCCTATATTATTGTAATTAAGAGCAGACCTTTTATTTATTTCTCCATTAATTGAATTATTAACATAAAGTGCTTTCTTCAAGTATTGTAAAGATTTATTATATTCTCCTTTGTATTTATATATAATACCAATATTGTTGTATAACATTGATCTTTTTAGATCTTCATTAATTTCTAATGCTTGATAGTAAAACTCTAATGCTTTTTCATATTCTCCTTTTTTTTTATAGCAAATTCCAATCTGCGTAAGTAAAAAGGTGATTTTTACTTTATTTTTTTTATGAGCTTTAGTTAATATATCTAGATTTTTTTTCAAGTAATTAATTGCTTTATTATAATCTGATGTTTTTTCATAAATATTTCCTAGAATCTCATAAGATTTAGTATGTTCAAAATGATTTTTTTTAAACACTTTTTCTTGAATCTTTAGGTTAATTTTAATGTGTTCTAATGCTCTGTTGTATTTTTGCTTTCGATAGTAAACAATGGCAAGGTTTGAATAATTATATCTTGTTTTAAAATGTTGTAGTCCTAATTTTTTTTCTTTAATTTCTAATGATTTTAGATAGTAATTCTCGGCTATATCATAGTTAATATATTGACCTTTTAGAAGATATATGTTTCCAATCAGTAGATATGATTTTGCAAAACTCAGATGGTCGGTTGAAAAGATTTTTTTTCTAATACTTAATGCTCTCTTATAATAACTTAATGCGGTATCAAAATCACGCATTCCCCAACAGTGATAATCTCCAAAGTTATCATATGCATTAGCTTCTTCTTTATTGTTTTTTGGCAGGTACTTTTTACAAATTTCTAAAGCTGTTTTCGCTGTATTTAAAGACTCTTCATAATTAGTATTTAACCTTTTACTTTCTGCAATCTTATTATAACAGCCAGCGACCCGTTCCCAGTTTTTATGGTGCTCATAGATGGGTAATGCTGTTTTAAAATAAGCAATCGCACTGTCTAAAACTCTATAGGTAAGTAATGAATCTGCTTTTTTAAAGTGCCTATAGGCTACCAGGGTATCGTTTTGGGTTTGGCTGTGGGTTGGGGTGATGGTTAGGAGGAAGATACACCATAGTATGGTTGTTATTGGCCAGAAGTCGGATGTCGGATGTCCGAGGTGTTTTTGTTCGGTCATATGACTTTGGTTTTTTGATGTATGGGGTATATGTGTATTCATTTTTGTTTTGTTTTTACACTTCGATAGCACTTCGACAAGCTCAGTGTGACATTACGTTTCTTAACTGTATTTTGTACTTCATTTTAGTCTTTTTATTAGCACTAATACAATTATAAACTATATTGTCATGCTGAGCCTGTCGAAGCATGTTTTTTGTATTTACGTTTTTATAAATTGAACACCCTTCGACAGGCTCAGGGTGACACTACGTTTTTTTAACTGTATTTAAAATTACATATTAATACTTTAGCAGTAATCCAATTATAAGTTACACTGTCATGTTGAGCTTGTCGAAGCATGCTTTTTGTATTTACGTTTTTATAAATTGAACACCCTTCGACAAGCTCAGTGTGACATTACGTTTCTTAACTGTATTTAAAATTACATATTAATACTTTAGCAGTAATCCAATTATAAGTTACACTGTCATGCTGAGCTTGTCGAAGCATATTTTTTGTATTTACATTTTTATAAATTGAATACCCTTCGACAGGCTCAGGGTGACACTACGTTTTTTTAACTGTATTTAAAATTACATATTAATACTTTAGCAGTAATCCAATTATAAGTTACACTGTCATGCTGAGCCCTTCGTCAGGCTCAGGACAGGCACTGTCGAAGTATGTTTAAATTGAGTAAAATTTTTCGAATATTTTACTAATTGCTCCCAATCTTCTTCGATCAACGCTATTTTCTTTCTTCTGCTCCATCCTTTTAGTTGTTTTTCTTTTAGTATTGCTTCACTTGGGTTGGTGTAAATTTTAAACCATTTGAGTCGCAAAGGTCTTTTGGTATAGGTATAACAATTAGGTTTATGTCCGTCTTGATGTTCATTCAATCTACGTTCTAAATCATTTGTCATTCCTATATAAAATGAACCATCTTTACATTCGATAATATAGGTATAATAGTATTTCATTTTATGGTTTTTATCTTTCGAGAACATTTTGGTAACACTTCGACAAGCTCAGTGTGACAAACGTTTTATGATTGTCAGTGTTAAAAAACAACTGTCATACTGAACCTTTCGACAAGCTCAAGACAGGCACCGTCGAAGTATGTTTCTTTATAGTTAATGTCATTTGGATTGTTTTTGTTACTTTTCTTGGTTTTTTAAACAAATTTAATAATGAAATAAGGGTTAACCTCTATAATCCTAATATCATAGATTCCTGCCTTTAGTTTATTCTGAGTTTATCGAAGGGTTGGAATGACACGGAAAATATTAATAAGATAAGAACTTAATTATAGGCATTTCTTATTTTATGTCATTCTGGACTTGATCCAGAATCTATTTGTTTCTATGTTTTGGATTCCAGCCTACGCTGGAATGACACGGGTAATATTAATACCGGCAACTAACATCAAAAAACTTCTTCTCCCCTTTAGAAGAGTTGGGAGGATGTTTCTTTCATCTTCGGTTATTCAAATTTCTCTAATTTCAGTTCATTTCCGTCAAAAACTGCATAGGTATAATGAAGAATCCAATCTCCAAGATTCGTATAACTGGATTTTTCATTTAATTTTATTTCCATAGGAAGATGTCTATGACCAAAAACAAAATGATCTCTATGTTTAGTTGCTAGTTTTCTTTTACAGTATTGCACCAACCATTCATTATCTTCTCCTAAAAATGTCACATCTTCATCACCAGAAATCAGCTTATTTTTAACAGAAAGGTATTGTCCTAATTGCACACCTAAATCTGGATGTAACCATCTAAAAAGCCATTTGGATACTGGGTTGGTAAACACTTTTTTCATTCGTTTATATCCTTTGTCTCCTGGTCCCAGACCATCACCATGACCAATAAAAAAAGTAGTAGTATTGAAGGTAAATTCTTGTGGTTTATGATACACAGGTATATTAAGCTCTTCTTCAAAATATCCATTCATCCACAGATCATGATTGCCTACAAAGTAATATACTGGTATTCCTGCATCTGTAATTTCTGCCAGTTTTCCCATGGTTCTGGTAAACCCTTTAGGAACTACCGTTTTATATTCGAACCAAAAATCAAAAAGATCTCCTAATAAAAAGATAGCACCTGCGTCTTTTTTAACCTCATCCAGCCAACTTACAAACTTTTGTTCTCGCGGAAAACTCTTTTCTGATGTTGGAGCTCCTAAATGATTGTCACTCGCAAAATATACCTTTTTCCCAATAGGGATTTCTATGTGATGTTGATTCTTTTCTTCCATTTCCAGAACAAATATACTTGTTTTGTTTTAGCAAAATATGAGAAACTATTGTTGATCACAAAAAAAGAGGAAACTACCCTTTTTGGGTGGGAAAATGTGTCTGATCTGTTTATACATTTGCCTTGTGTTTGTAAACTGATCACTTATCAAACACGGTTAACCAAAAAGAGGGCAGCCCTTAAACAAGTGGGCTTTAAAAGCTAATATCGATATAATTATTCATTAACCATTAAAACTATTAGACATATACGTAACAATCAAATAAAATGAAGTCGATACTATGCTGATTTTGGGGTTTTAATTTAAAAAGATTAGCATAAATAAAACTAGGGTGTCTAAAAAATTAGGCGCCCTTTTGTTACTCTTATCATTTACTCGTTTAACAAGATTTCTTAGTCAACTACCACAGAGCAAGCTCACGAGGCATCCAGCGGAAAAACAGTTTTTACATTTCGAGGCAAGCCTCGGAGAATTAAACTCCACAATGTGTATTAAAAAGAAGTATTATTTACTTTTAAACAGTCGAATTGCTTCTGATTTATTTTTTACGTGTAGTTTTTCATAAATATTACGAACATGGTATTTTATAGTATTTAAACTTACATTTAGATCCTCTCCTATATTGGCATAGCTTTTCCCATCTGATAATAACGTCAATACACGATTTTCTCTTTCTGTTAATTCTTCAAACTTTTTTTCCTGAAATGACTCTACCACCATACGTGCAATATTTATACTCATTGGTGCTCCCCCATCTTCGGCCTGATTCAAAGCTTGCAATAATTTATCTGTTCCGGTACTCTTTGTTAAATAGCCAACTGCCCCAGCACATAAAGCTTCAAAAACATATTTAGAATTTTCATGTACGGTAACTACAATGATAGACACTTTGGGGAGTTTTGATTTTATATGTCGAATTCCCTCAATGCCATTCATGCCTGGCAATGTAATATCAATCATTACATAATCAGGGGCTAGTTTCTTTATATTAATCAACGCATCTTCACAGTTATGATAGGCTCCAACTACTTTAAAACCCTCTGAGTTATCTATAATCTTTTTATAAGATTGTAGTACAATATCATAATCTTCGATAAGAATTACTCGTTTCATTTTACTCGTTTTCAAACTATTTTAATTCCGAAAATAGTACACGGTTTT
Source organism: Aquimarina discodermiae (assembly GCF_040786235.1). Classification (NCBI taxonomy): domain Bacteria; kingdom Pseudomonadati; phylum Bacteroidota; class Flavobacteriia; order Flavobacteriales; family Flavobacteriaceae; genus Aquimarina; species Aquimarina discodermiae. The sequence continues at coordinate 51,626 of NZ_JBFMKP010000030.1, read as the reverse complement.
TCATAACTTCAAATATCACAATTACTTTTAACATTTCTCCCACCATAAAAAGGTAGTTTTATCCTAAATCACCCAAAAACTCTATACTGGTTCCTGGGATCGATTTTATGGTAAGCTTTCCTCCTATTCTATGCGCTCTTTTATGAATATTATTTAAACCATTCTTTCTTTTTAGATTATTTATATCAAACCCCTTTCCGTTATCTGTAAATGTAATTTTTAAGGTATTTTCAATTTTATAAAAACTCAATGTTACTTGTGTAGCATCAGCATGTTTAAGGCTATTTGTCATAATCTCTTTAAACATTAGTAACAACTGTCTACTCCAGTAGTATGGTAGTTTTATGTCTTTCTCGATTTGATTTTTTTCTATTTTAAAAGTGATTCCTTTATTCTGAAATAATTCTTCGCCAAAATCGGTTAAGTAAAACAAAAGTTCGTTTAGATTATCACTTTTAGAGTCTATGGACCACACAAAATCTTTAATCCCAAAATATAAATCTTTTGCATCTTTTCTTACTTGAGACACCATTTCTATAGACTTAGAGTTTTGTATCTCTTTGTCTTTCATAATCAATTCTGAAAGCACAGAAATACCTGCTAATTTATTTCCTAGCTCATCATGAAAATCTTGTGCCACGTTTTCTCTAACCGTACTTAATTCTTTTTCTAATTTGGTTGATTGAGCAATTGTATCTCTTAATAATACATTGCGTCGGGATACTTTTAATAATTGCGAATACACCAAAATGGTAATTATTGTAACTACTAATAAAGATGTCGAAATAATAACCCAAATATTCCTATACCACACTTGTGGTATTGTAAAATAATGTTCTTTAGAATACTTCCAGTTACTATTCAAATTTCTGGCTCTAAATTGCAAATAATGTTTCCCGGGGGCATAATTTTGGGTATTGATAATATTTGATTCTATAGGTACCCAAGCATTAGTGGTATTGGATCGATATTCTGTTAGTACAGGAATTTCTGAATAATCTATGATGTCTAAATTAAAATTACTTTTTTCTTGCTTTGCAATTAATCGTGGTGGCGTTATAGGCGAAAATGGTTTTGTATTATCGATTCTGGCTACTCCTTTATTACCTGCCACCCAAATTTGATGATTACGATCTTCAATCACAGTTGATGCGTAAGAGGATATGAAGCCTTGCTTATTTCCAAAATTATAAAACATTTCGTCTTTTAAAATTGAAAATCCTTTTTGAGTAGCAACCCACAAAACATCTCTATGGTCTAAAAAGATATTGTTAATCCTGGTAGAAGCTAAGCCTTCTTTCTCGCCATAATGAACGATTTCATTATTTGCTTTGATCAAAGAAACTCCATCAGAGGTTGCACACCAAACTCCTTTATCAGAAAAACTTGCTAATTTTTTAATATATAATTTTTTTAATCCTTCATTAGTTTTTAAGTGTCTAAGGCACGCTAAAGAATCAAAATCATAGATATAGATTCCGTTGTTTGTAGCAACCCATACCTCATCTTTAAAAAATGCGATGTCATTAATAACAATATTATCTCTATTGTTCACAAAAATACTTACGACCTCATCAGTTTGCAGATCTGTTTTACTTAAAAATGCACCTACATAAGAAAATGTATATTTCCCTTTTTGCCTTTGAAACAAAATCGATTTAACAAAATCATAATCAATTACTTGTTTCTTTTCTTCATCTCCTACAAATTGTAAAGGTATTACATTGGTACAGAGTTCATTTTGCATAAACCTCGTAACATGATAGTCAAATACCACCGGGGATAAGTTTTTTGTTTTAAAATTGTATCCATATATACTTTTATATTTTAGAAAAAAAACTTCGTCTTCCTGGCCGATAGCAATATCGATGATAGAATCTTCTTTAAGGAGAGTTTCTTTAACAATATTTGTGGTATTCATTATTTTATACAAACCACTGGCATTTGTGGTGATCCATATGTTTTCATCTTTATCCACAAGAATACCGCTAACTAAAAACGAAGCATCTATTTGATCAGAAAATAGCTGCCAATTATCGTTGTTTTTATCATAGATATAAATCAAATCATTTCCTGTCTTGCGTTCGCTTACCGAAAAAATTTCAAAAGATGACGTTCTTTTATACTTATTAATAGTCCCACCATTAAAATCATGTTTGATTTCTCTAATAATACTATCCTTATTAAAGATAAAAAAGTGATCTTTTTCTGTTGCGAAATACGTATGCTCATCATACCTTTCGAATAGGCTTATATATTTTTCCTTTAAAAAAGGAAAAACCAAGACTGTTTCTTCTTTCGACACATATTTATAAATTCCTTTTAAGCATCTTGGGTGAGGACATACAAAAGGCCCTTTAAAAAAATAATACGTACTGTCTACAATTTTACCTCTACTATATATATCCTTACCAAATCCTTGGTTGTCAAATTTTACATCGCCATATGTATCTTTAGACAGCGCCAATATTTCTCTTTTAAATTCCAGATCATTTTTTCTTTCATAATATAGATATATCCCATCATTTCCAACGGTAAAAATATCGTTGCCAAGTATAGCAAGGTTATCAATTCTAGAAATCTCATCATCTTTTATATCTGGTTTAAAAACAGAATCATTTACCATAAAATGAAGCCCTCCTTTATATACAGCAAGCGCCATAGTATCCTTATTATACTTTTTGACATCGACAATATAATTGGTCCTAAAACCATCGCTTAAATTAAAAACTTCAAACTCCTTGCCGTTATATTTTGCCAAACCATCATCTGTACCTATCCATAAATAACCGTCCTTATCCTGATACATCTGAAATGTAAAATCATGAGGTAATCCATCTTCTGTTTTATATTCAGTAAACTGGATCTGAGCACATAAGTGATTTGAAAATAGTAGCATAAAAACCAGATACCACCCAATATGTTTTTTTATGGTCATAGTGTTGTATAACGACTAAATTAAATGAGTGCAAAAATAGGTATTAGAATTCTGAAAAAACTACCCTTTATGGGTGGGAAATTTAAATAGCTTATACAGTAATTTTAGCATTTTAATTCTAACTTAAATAAAGAGTATACAAAATGAAAAAACAAATTTTAAATTTAGGAAAAACCTTAAGCAAAAAAGCACAACAACAAATTAATGGTGGTGGTGCATCACCTGACTGTCATAGACTTAGAGAAGGTGATTCTTGTGGCCCAAATTTGGTGTGTCAAAGACCTGATCAAGATGCAAGATATTTGATTTGCGTTCCTTATGACTGCTAATTCATTATCATACAACACTTCATTTAAACCAGGATTACGCATTAGAAAATCTATTACAGCTTCCAATTGCTTCAAAAACTGACGCTTTACTCTATTTTTATTGTAACCATAGCCCTTCGGCATTGCTCAGGATAAACTGCTATGCTGAAATTAAGAAAACACCTGTTTTTATTGTAGTTGAAACCTTCATAACGAAGTTCTAATTCATAATTCTGGTTAAACCAAAAAACGGTCATAATTCATAAAGATCATGATCGTTTTGATATTTGTTACATATAAACACTTAAAAGTATGTTTCTAATTATCAATAGCATACCACTCGGCATACGATGTTTCCGTTTCTTTCAATTTAAGTGAATGTAGTTCTATATTTTTTGGTAATCTAGCTTTAATTTTATTTGCAAAATCAATCACCATATTCTCGCTGGTAGGTTGATAGTCTACCAAAATAACATTGTGTCCTCTTTGTTGTAAGTCTTTTGCCAATTCTAAGTGAGGGGTATTTTTATTAAATACGGTTGCATGATCAAAAACATCCTCGATATCTTCTTTTACGATTTTTTTAAGATCACCAAAATCGATTACCATTCCAAATTTTACATTAGAGGCATCTGTAATTGGTGTGCCTATTACGGTTACACTTAATTTATAACTATGCCCATGTATATTTTTACATTTGCCATCATACCCATATAATGCATGCCCTGTTTCAAAAGAAAATTGCTTGGTGATACGAATTTTACTCATCGTCTGCTATCTAAATTTTTTGCAAAGTTACGGAAGATTAACGTTTCTTTTTCTTATTTATAAAATAAACCACTACCAGTATGATTCCTAAAATAAGAAATAATCCATTTCCTCCTAAAAAGTTTAATATATCCATTTTTATTTTTTTAATGTATTCAATGCGGTTTTTGTAAACTCTGAAAGTACTAATTCTCCTGATATGATAGCTCTTTTTGGCAATAATTCTTCCCAATGCGATGTGTTTTGCCAGTTTACTTTTTTCATTTGTTGTACCGCTTGTGGATTATATCCTCTTAGCTTTTCTGCAAAAAGTTGTACTTCTTTATTCAACTCTGCAATGGTTTCAAAAATACGAACATATAATCCTTGTTCTTTTGCCCAATACGCATTTTTCCATTGTGAAGCATCCCAAGCAAGCACTTCAAAAGCTGCCAAACCAATTTTTCTGGTTACGGCAGGTTCGATAACAAATGGGCCAATCCCAATAGTAAGTTCGCTTAATTTTATAGAAGCCGCTTCGGTCGCTAAACAATAATCACATGCTGCAGCTAATCCTACACCGCCCCCAACAGTTTTGCCATGTATTCTGCCAATAATAGGTTTTTTACAAGTACGCATAGCATTAATTACATTGGCAAAGCCCAAAAAGAAATGCTTTCCTTCTTCGGGAGTAGTTATCGCAATTAACTCATCAAAAGAAGCACCGGCACAAAATGCTTTCTCTCCTTCAGATTTTAAGATAATCACATATACCGATTCATCCTCTGATAATTGATCAAATGCTTTTGCTAAACGAGCTAAAAGTTCTGATGGAAAAGAATTGCTGGCAGGATGACCAAATTCTATAGTGGCTATATTATTTTCTATACTGGTATATAGGCTTCCGTTAGGTCTTGATGTCATTTTATATGGCTTTTAGAGTAAAATTACTACTTTATTTAGTATCATATAGAAATTTAAAAATTTAAACGCATTATACCCTATCAAACAGTTGTTATTTAGACCCCAAAGGTTTTGAAAACCTTTGGGGTCTTAGTACACTTTACAAAACAAGTTACTATTCTAAAACATATGCTTCTAGCATTTCCCTTATTACATAAGCTTTTTGACGATGTGCATGCTTAAAATTTTCTTTACCATCAAACAGTTTTAAAATATACTCTTTTGAAATGTTTGTAGATTTATCTAACAAAAATGCACGGTAAGAAGAGTATACATATGTCTCAAAATCTGTGGTAATTTTATGATATCTAGGATTTGTATGTATATATAAAACCAAATTCTTTATATACTCTTCATCTTTTATCTCCTTTCTTGAAAACTTCCTTTTAAACAAACTTCCAGATCTGGAATAAGTCTTATTTATTGCCTTAGAATAAGCATTAAACAAATTAGAAAATCCTTGTGATAATGCTTTCTTTTCGACAACATGAGAAGTCATAATCAATAAGTGAAAATGATTAGGTAGTAGACAATAAGCATATATTTCTGTTATAGGAACAATGTGTTTTTTTACTAACCTAAGAAAATAATAGTAATTCTTCTCTTCGATAAAAATGTTCTCTTTATTATTCCCTTGATTATAGATATGATAATATCTACCAGATGTTAAAACTTCATACTTCATTTACTTTAATTTAGATAGAAAACTTGCAAGAACACCCCAAAGGTTTCGAAAACCTTTGGGGTGTTTACGTAATTAATTACTCTCCTAAAATCTTAATATTATCTATATGATACCGAGTGGTTGCTCTGGGATCTCCCCCTATATATCTAAAACCTATTCTAATGTTTTCTCCTAAGCAAGAAATACCTATTGGTCCAATAGGTACAATACTCCCAAATGCATTTAATGGAGCTCTGGGTATAATTACATCTAATTTATGCCACGTGGTAGTTGTAATATCTTCGGTAAAATTATCTGTTATGAAAACCTCGATAATATTACCATTATCATATCCTGCTTGCAGATCAAAACTCAAAATCTCGTTAGCAGACATACTCAAATCTATATTTGGGGTAACTAACCATACTTCATACAAACTTTCTTTGGATCGATACCCAGTAATTTGAAGGTATCTATTCTCTGCAAAATCACCTGTTTTGTATGTTAACTTACCTCCTGTTTTATTGACATTTATCCATCCTTCAGTTTCTAAATCTTTTGTTTTAGCATCTGTAAAATCTTCTTCAAAAATGATTCTGGTAACTATAAAAGGTTCTGGACATTTTAGTACAATAGGATCACATCGTGTTTCATTATCAAAGGTTAAATCAGTAGGGCTGTTAAGCACCAAATTATACCTGTTGCCTAGATAATTTTTAGTTAAAATTCCTTCGAAACTTCCTTGTTGACTGGGTAATTTGAGTCCCTTAAAATCAGAAAAAGTACTGGTGCTTAATACAGTTGTTCTTCTTGACACACAACTTTCTAGTATACGTTCTCCATCAAACTTATCATTAGACTCTGCTGCAAATGTAAATATGTTATTATCTAACACCTGATTTTTGGTAAACTGTACGTTTTCAACTTTAATAAAAAGAAGCAATAATTGGTCTGTAAAGTCTTCTAACGTTATTTTTAAAGGTGCTATAGTTGCTATTTCTGTAGAGCGCAATATGATATCATCTTTGCCAAAAGAAGGAATTGCTCCTATAGTAGTTCCTTCTGAAATACCCAATGTAGGAACACCATTTTCTATCCCTAGAGATAAACCATCTAGCTTAACATACACTTTACGGCCAAATTCGTAGAATGTAAATAGTGGGTTTTCATCTAGTAATAAACGTATTCCTGCTGTTGGTTTTGTAGGTTTATCCTGAAGAATAAGTTCCTTAAAAAAGTTTCCTGCTTTATCACTGGATATTACATACCCTTCTATATAATTATCCGTTTCTTTAAAAATGACCTTTGCATTTTCTCCATTCTTTTCTATTTCTTGTCCCAAAATACCCTTTATGGCATCTATGGTAATTAATGTACCATGTATGGTAGGTTCTTCAATTTCTTTTTCTAAAACACTAAACTCATTTTCTGTAGTACAGGACATGGTAAGCAGTAACATTAATAGCAATAGAGTGTAATTAAAAGTTTTCATTGTTGTAAGTTTTACGGTATCTTGTTTATACTATTTTATAATCTGAGATAAACAGTAAGGTAATAGGTGGTTCCTGGACCAAAAAAGTACTTTGATCCATATATGGGTGTTGCTCGTTTTGATTCTTCTAAGGCCAGTTGATAATTTGCATTTCTAGCTTGTTCAAAACCACCTGTTTTATATGCTTGATTAAGAACATTATTCACAGAAGCAAAGAAGCCTATATAATTCTTTTTTACTCTCCAGGACTTACCTCCTATCGCATTTACCAAAAAATAATCTTCTAATTCTTCTTGATTTAAAAGACTTTTCGCAACATCTTCATCATAGCTTACAAATGGTAAGCCATCGTTATCTTTATAGAAATTGGATGTTCTGGCAAACGGACTAATTTTTATAAATGCATTAGAAAAATAATTAGTGTTTATCCCAAACCACCAATAATTTGGATCCCGATATTCGAATCCTAATTGCGCTACTCTTTGTGGACCGGTTGCGATATGATATCCTTTTAAAAAGGACATTCCTAAATTTTTTGTCCCGCTATCTTTTATAAACGACTCACTGGTACTGGTGAGTATACTATTGGGGTTATTATCGAATGTAAAGTCTCCTATAGCTGCAACACCTTTTAACTTTAATTCTGGAGTAACCTGATATGATATTCCCAACTCCCCGCCCAAATATAATTTATCGATATCGGTAAGAATTTCTTGCACATAACCTGTATTAGAACCCGTAATAGCCTCTGTAAAAAAAGATGAGACCTGACTATCATTTCTTATTTTTGTATAATACCCAGCTAATTCTGCTTGTACTCTTGGTGATCGAAATATGTAAGCAATATCAAAAGATTTTGTTGATGGGCTTGTTTGATTTTTATATAACAATTGTGAGACTGTATAATTATTTTGTCTGGGATTTACAAAGACGTTTCTTATTGTTGGAGCTTTATTAAAATAAGCACCATGATAACGTAGAAAATGGTGCCCATTTATAGCAAATGTCCCTCCCGCTTTTATTCCATAATTCAAAAACTTTGTAGCGCTACTCTTTCCAAAAGAGTTGTTATCAGAAAAATATCCATTTTCGAATAATCCATTTCTTTGATAGGATGTCTGAGAAACAGTTGCGCTTACAAAGAGGTTCATGTTTCTATATTTAAATTGCCCTTGCAAAAAACCATTACCAACATAAGCATCGATCTCATAATTATAGTTATAGGTATCTCCTACTTTTACAGTACGATTCGGGTTACGAATATCGCTTTGAATCCTGGTAACAAAATCTGAAGAAGCTATTTCTGTAGTGTTTACAGCAAACGCATCTATATCCAAAAAACCAGTCCCTCCTAGTAAGTCTTTTACTTTGGCAAAGTTCTGATTCTTTTCATTTTGATAGTGAATAGCTGCATCCAAAGTAATATGTTCGTTAAACCGGGTATTAAGAATCATACTACTCATAATACGAGTACCTTCTATTTGGTGATCATATAACATATATGTAGCATTTTGACCTTGTTTACTATTTTGTTGATTGGTTATTACCAAATCATCCCAATTTAATTGTCCATTCTGAATAAGATGTTGCGTTGCCAGATAAGCATTCTGATACTGTAAAGGGCTTGGATTAGGCCCTTTTAGAAATATGCTTGGTAAATTTTGAGGATGTATAGGATTAATAGCTGTACTTCTTCCTCCTCCTATAAATGTTTGCTCTCCGCCAGCTTCTAACACCATATCTTTGCCACCTACATCAATACCACTGTTCGAAATTGTACCTGTCTGAACTGCAATATTGGTCTGTATTTTTGTGTTTTTAGTAATATCCCAATAATAATTACACATTATCAAAGGTTGCTCTATAAGCTTTTCTCTAGAGTTTCTTGGCTTACCATTTTGGTACCCCCAGTTTGGATTGTAAGTATTTCCTTTAAGATTAGCAACTTCTTCTGTAATGGCGGTAGACCTTCCTCTTCGAATAGGTGTATAAAGCCCTACCAGATTAAGAGCATGTTTTCTTCCCCATTTTTTTTCTACAGCTATAAAAAATGAATTTGCATCATAAAAGGTTCCTTCTATATATCCTTGATTTCCATACCTTCTTGACAAAGAAGTAGAAAAAGCCCAGTTGTTTTTTGTAAGACCAGAATTATAGGTGGTCATTATTCTTCCTTGATAGCTTCGATTAGACATCGCATATGATATCCTACTACCTTTACGATACTGCGAAGCTCTCATAGTAATATGCGATGTACCTGTAAGCCCACCAAAAATGTATTCGTTTTCTGAAATTCCCTTGGTATACGTCTGATTTCGTTGTACGTCATTTAACCCTCCCCAGCTTCCCCATTCTGGACGACCATTATAAAGAGTGTTCATCTCAATACCATTTATTAGCATCTTTCCATTCTCATTTCCCAGTCCTCTGATACGAAAAAATGCAGCACTAAAATCGTACGCAGCCGCATTCAAAAAAACATCTCGAGTGGCTTGAAGCAAAGGAATATTACTATAAGACGCTTCTTCTTCTAATTCGATGTTGGATAAATAAATTGTAGTTCCTAATTGCTCTCGATCAATAGCATATTGTAATTCTATTTTTTTTAGGTCAAGATGTTCTCCTTCATGAATAACAATAGGAAAATATTTAGAAATATATCCATTCTTTGAAATTACCAAAACCTGTTCTCCAAGTGGTAACGAAGGTTCATTAAACTCAAATACTCCAAAAGAATTAGTATTAGTTATTTTATCTGTTTCACTAATTTTTACAACAGCTTCAGAAATGTTTTCTCCAGTGATATCATCAGTAATAATTCCTTTGACAATAGTTTGTTGAGCTTTTGTAACTAAACTACCGCATAAGAAAATTAATCCTAAACAAATGCTACAAAAACAAGGCTTCTTATTCATTACAACTTCTATTTACACATCTCATTATTAATGATCTATAATTATTAAAAAGCAAGATTACAACATCAGAGTATCATTTTCTGATACTGAAAAAATTAATCTTTGCAATTCATGTATTTCTTAAATTATTATTTTATGGTTAAAAAACGATTTCTTATCATCTGTGTTCTATTAATTTCTGCTGCTCTTTTGGGGCAGCAAAAAAAGGAATATCATATCCAAACAGTTGCATTTTACAATCTCGAAAACTTGTTTGATCCTGAAGATGATCCAATGACTTTTGATAATGACCGAACTCCTGATGGAAAAGATCATTGGACTTATGAAAAATATACCGATAAAGTAAATAGAATGGCCCGTGTTATTTCGGAAATTGGTGCCGATATTACTGCTAACGCTCCTGTTATTATTGGGGTAGCCGAAATTGAAAATAGAAAAGTATTAGAAGATCTCACTAAGAGTAAGCTTCTTATTAACAAGGATTATGGTATTGTTCATTATGACTCTCCAGACAGAAGAGGTATCGATGTTGGACTGTTGTATCAAAAGTCATTGTTCAAACTAAAAAACTCTAGTTCACATAAACTTATACTTTACGACAATAACACATCAAAAAGAATATTTACTAGAGATCAATTGTTAGTAAGTGGTTATCTGGATGGTGATTTGATTCATATACTTGTAAATCATTGGCCTTCTAGAAGAGGTGGTGAAGCAAAAAGTAGTTACAAACGTAAAAAAGCGGCTTTACTAAACAAGAGAATTATCGATTCTTTATTTGCGATTGATCCTTATTCAAAAATAATTACCATGGGTGATCTTAATGATAATCCAAATAGTCCTAGTGTAAAAAAAGTATTATCTGCCAAAAACAGTAAAAAGGATGTTAAAATAAAAGAGTTATATAATCCCATGGCATTACTTGCCAAAAAAGGGATTGGTTCTATTGCATGGAGGGATCAATGGCATTTATTTGATCAAATGATTATCTCTGCTTCTCTACTGCAACCAGAATATTCTTCTTATCGATTTTATAAAACAGGAATATACAATGTACCCTACTTAATGAACCCTAATGGTAAATACAAAGGTTATCCTTTTAGAAGTTATGCTAATGGGAGTTATACATATGGGTATAGTGATCATTTTCCTGTATACTTATATCTTATTAAGGAAAAATAACCTGTTTTTTGAGCATGTATTTTAAAAAATATGATGCAAAAAAACCCTGTACAAGTAGGTTATACAGGGTTTTTGACTTTTACTGTCCAATCGTTATAGTATTTGAACAAGCCGTATTGGTAACTTCTTCAAAAGTAGTTCCTTCTTCGATAGTGCTGGTTTCTGATTGTCCTAGTACAGTAGTAGTCATAGTACCATCACCATTATCACAAAAAGTAGTTGCAAAACTTAGAACTTCACATTCTTTACAGTTTTTGCTTCCTTCATCATCATCATCACTACCACAAGCAACAAATCCTAATGCCAAAATAAAGATTGACAAATACATCATTTTTTTCATAATTCAGTTTTAATAGATTAGGGGGAATCTAATATAAACGTTATTTAATTAATTAACAAATAATTAAGAATTAAATTACATTTAAAAGAGTAAATGTGTATTTTGTCGATGTTTCCTTTTAGTTATAAAACAAAAAAGGTGACCTTATAAGTCACCTTTTGTATTTATATTTTAGTTTTTTATTCGCAAGTAGAACGCTCTACATAAGTATCAAAGGGTACACCAATATCTTTATCGTCTATAAAAGTACTCCCATTTTCTCCTCTACATACAACGATTGTAATATCACTATTAGTACATAACAAACATATTTTTCCTGCAATAGTACAGTCACCCAATGTTGCCAGTTCTTTTTCCCATATCAATTTCTCATCATCATCAAGACTGCAGCTGTTACTTAAATAACTCTCTATAGAAGTTTTATAAGCACTACAGTTATTAGTAGAAGTGTTTTCGCGATAGGTGTTTCCTAAGTCTGCAACTTCAACTCTTGCCTGACCGCAATCTACAGGCTCAGCGCCATCATCGCTTCCGCATGCTACAATACCCAGGGCAAGGATATATGCAACAACATATATAAGTTTCTTCATGTTATATTCCAATTTGGGTTAAGTAGCTCCAAAAATAAGAAAATTAACTCGGATTATGTAATTTGGGTGTATAACAAGCTAACTTTAAGAACAAAAAGGGTTAATCAACCTCATAAACAAAGTCCTTATTCACTATAAATTACTTTTATAGGTATGAAATTGATTACAAGAAAGAAATTGTATTTTTAGCGTTTCAAAAAATAAACCTATATTCCCCAGTTAAAATATAAATTGTCTAGAAAACAACAGTTTTGAACGAAACACTAAGTCACAAATTTAATACAATTCTTATCGGTGTAGCTTTTTCACCTAATTTAAAAAACAACATTTTCGAAGCTATGAGAATGGTTGATTTTTTTGATTCTAAAATGATTATCGTTCATGTAGGAGAGAAAACAGAAGAAAAAGAACAGAAGATCAAAAAATTGATTTCAGGCTTTTCTAATGATCATGAAAAAGTAGAAGTTATCTGGCAACAAGGAGATCCTGTTACAGTAATTATTGAAACTGCTAAAGAAAAAAAAGCAGATCTCATCATGTTAGGTGCTATCCCAAGAGAAGATTTTGTTAAGTTTTATATAGGTTCTATCGCTCGAAAAATTACACGTAGAGCGCATTGCTCTGTACTATTACTTATTAAACCGTCTGAAGATTTAAGACCTTGCAATCATATTGTTGTAAATGGATTAAAAGACGTTAAAACCAAGCAAACCATTCTAGATTCATTCGAGGTTGCTCAAAATATTGGTGCTCAAAAAATTACAATCGTAGAAGAAATCTCACATCAAGAAGTCAACGTTGTTGTACAAGATGACGAAACGCTATTAAAAGATACTTTGATAAAAGAGCAACTTGCCAAAAATGAAGATCAAAGAGTTCGACACATTTTGAATGATGTTCCTAAAGATTTAAAAGAAAATATTTTGATTAAAACCCAATCCATTTTTGGAAAAAGAGGTTACTCGATTGGTCATTATGCAAAAGTGGTAGCTGCAGATCTATTAATCATGAACGCTCCCAACAAAACAACATTTCTAGATCGTATTTTTCCTCACGATCTTGAGTATATCTTATCAGAATTACCAACCGATGTTTTGATTATGAGATAAAATGAAACAAGTCAAAGCAAATTTTTGATGTAGCAAAATGATTAGTTGACGTGTTACATGTGACATCTAAAAAAAACATTAATTAACAACCCATGAAAGATTCAAAAAGCAATATTTCGCAATTTATGACACAACTTCCCAAAAATATTTTTTCGGGATTTGTAGTGTCTTTAATAGCATTACCGCTAGGTTTAGGGTTGGCCTTAGCCTCTGAAGCTCCTCCAATTTCTGGTATCATAGCTGCTGTAGTAGGTGGTATTATAGTAAGTATTTTTGGAGGATCAAAAGTTACCATAACCGGCCCAGGTAATGGATTGGTGGTAGTATTATTAGGAGCGATAACTACTCTTGCAAATGGAGATCTTTATCAAGGATATATTTTTACACTTGCTGCAATCATATGTGCAGGGGTATTAATGATTATTATTGGTCTTTTACGATTGGGGACACTTAGTGATTTTTTTCCCTCTTCTGCTATACAAGGAATGTTAGCAGCTATAGGAATAGGTATTTTTGCAAAACAATTTCATGTGATGCTAGCCAATTCTGGTATTAAAGGAGATACCATTTCTTTGTTAGCAGATATTCCAAAAAGTATAACCACTTTATTTAGTACTGGATCCAGTACAATAATCGTTGCTGCCCTGGTTGGAGTATCTAGTCTATTTATTATGTTTTTTTATGGTAAAATAAGAAATAAGTATTTTCAGTTAGTGCCTGCTCCTATGTGGATTGTTCTTATTGCAATAGGATTAAGTTATTATTATGAACTCTTTTCTAATCAACCTTATCCTATAGAAAAAGATTTATTGGTTCAGATTCCTGATTCTGTATTTTCAAATTTTCCAACTCCTGATTTTTCTTTACTTACAGATTTAAAATTTATTGGAGTAGTATTCTCTATTACACTTATTTCTAGTATAGAATCTTTACTAAGTATCAAGGCAGTTGATAAATTAGATCCTTATAAACGAAGAGCTAATGTAAATAAAGATCTTACCGCATTGGGTATTGCATCTATTGTAAGTGGTTTTTTAGGAGGACTCAATGTCGTTACTGTAATTGCACGTAGTTCTGTAAATGTTAATAACGGAGGAACTAATAGATCTGCTAACTTTTTTCATTCAGTTTTTCTAATCCTTTTCGTAGTTTTATTTCAGGATCAGTTAAAAAGAATTCCTCTTACTGCATTAGCAGCAATTTTGGTGTATACTGGGTATAAACTTGCCGCTCCCAAAAATTTAAAAGCGGTAGCAAAAATCGGAAAAGAACAGTTACTTATCTTCTTTGCTACAATTATTGCAACCATAACAACCAATCTAATTACAGGAATTCTTATAGGTATTCTTACTGCGTTGGTTATTCATTTTGTACTTAATAAAAGTATCTCATTCTTTGTTAGAAACCTTTTTAAGCCCAATGTGCTTATGTTTAAAGAAGGAAGTAGTACTACTTATTTTGTAAGTGTGAAAGGTTTTTCTAGTTTTTTAAATTATACGAGATTAAGAAAAAAATTAGATACCATTCCAGAAGATAAAGATGCCATTATCGATTTTTCACTTTGTGACTTTGTAGATTATACGGTACAAGAAAGTCTTTTGGGGTACCAGGAAACTTTTAAAAGAAAAGGTGGGTCTTTTGAAATCACTGGGCTTGATATTCATGGTACCGCATCTGAGCACCCTTTGGCTGTAAGAAGTTTAATTCCCCTCTCTAAAAAAATCAAATTAGGAGCAAAATCTACTCTTACCAAAAGGCAAGAAGACCTTAATGTAATATCAGAGGATTTCTCATGGAAATATGATCCAAAAAAGAATACTAATGTTAATGGAATACATGATTTTGTATTTTTTAAGATAAAGAAAATAAACTACCTCAATAACTCAATTTATGATCCCGAATCAATTTTTAAGATTTCTGATGTAGAATTTTCTGAAGGAGAATTTATTGCAAGAACATTAGTGCGAACTACTGTTCTTACCATTAAACTAAACAGAGAAATTCCAAAATTCACCTTGGATAAAGAGGGCTTGATTCAGTTTGTATATAAATTTGCTGGATTTAAAGATATATCTATAAAAGGGCATCCCGATTTTTCTAAAAGATTCTTTCTTTTGGGTGAAAATCCAGAGAAAATACGACGGTTATTTACTAACGAGTTAGTTTTATTTTTTGAAAGCAATCCTTACTATCATATCGAATCGAATGGTCATTCGATTTTGGTGATGGGAAAAGAACGTTTGGCAAGTATAAAAGAAATTAAAGCCTTACTCGATTTTGGAACCCGACTTGAAAAAGTAGTCTCTGGCATACATTATGATGAATTATTGTTAAAAAGTCTAAAAATTAAATCCTGATCCTTATCATTTTTCCTATTTTGCAAAGATTTTAAATAGTTATATGCAGTTTACTGTCATGATTTATAAAAATAACTCATGAATATTACAAATGATTTCCTAAATATATAGGATCGTTTAATGTATAAGAAAACTTAAAAACAAACACATATAAAGATGAACTTATATCCCATAATAGCGGGAAATTTTAAACTTGATGGAGGTGCCATGTTTGGAGTAGTTCCTAAAGTTTTGTGGAATAAAACAAATCCAGCCGATGCAAATAATCTTATCGATATTACGGCAAGATGTTTACTTATTGAAGATGGTAACAAGCTTATTCTTATCGATTCTGGGATGGGAAATAAGCAGTCAGATAAATTTTTTGG
Source organism: Aquimarina discodermiae (assembly GCF_040786235.1). Taxonomy (NCBI): domain Bacteria; kingdom Pseudomonadati; phylum Bacteroidota; class Flavobacteriia; order Flavobacteriales; family Flavobacteriaceae; genus Aquimarina; species Aquimarina discodermiae. The sequence goes on along the minus strand of NZ_JBFMKP010000030.1, from coordinate 35,653 downwards.
TCATTACTCACTTTGGGGAGATGATACATTAGAAAAATCCTTAAAAGAAAAAGGGTTTCACAATGACGATATTACCGATGTTTTTATTACCCATTTACATTTTGATCATTGTGGTGGCGTGATACAACATAATGCTGATAGAACAGGATATGAACCTGCTTTCAAAAATGCTAAAATATGGAGCAACAAAGAGCACTGGCAATGGGCCACAACACCTAACGCCAGAGAGAAAGCTTCTTTTTTGAGCGAAAATATTACTCCTATAGAAGAAAGCGGGCAATTAAATTTTATATCCAAAAACTCAGCAACATTTCAAAAAAATACCGAACTGGGCTTTGATATTCTCTATGCAGATGGTCATACAGAAAAACAAATGATTCCGCACATACAATATAAGGGTAAAACAATTGTGTTTATGGCAGACTTGCTTCCTACGGTAGGACATATACCATTACCTTATATTATGGGGTACGATACCAGGCCCCTATTAACAATTGATGAAAAAAAACAGTTTCTTGATACTGCCGCCACCCAAGGATGGTACCTGTTTCTTGAACATGATGCTCATAATGAAATAATAACTGTAAAACACACCGAAAAAGGGGTGCGACTTAAAGAAGTTTTTACTTGCCATGAAATATTTAATTAAAACAAAAAAACAAATGATTCCCTCATCTCATAAAATGATTGCTACAATTGCATCTTCAATGATGATATTGAGTTGTGGTGCTCCCACGATCGTTTCTACTCCTATAGAAAACATAGATGCGATCCCATTAAAAAATATTGATCTTACAAGAGATCAGCTAAAAACCTGGGGAGAAGCAGATTTGGTTTCCGATACCATTCCCGGAATGAGTATTAATAAAGCATACGAAGAGATTATTAAAAATAGAAAAGGTAAAACTGTCATTGTTGGAGTTATCGATAGCGGTATTGATATAGAACATGAAGACCTTAAAAATGTGATCTGGACAAATCCTAAAGAGATCAAAGGAAACGGAAAAGATGACGATAATAATGGATATATTGATGATATAAATGGTTGGAACTTTCTTGGAGACTCTTCAGACGAAAATCTGGAACACACAAGAATTGTAAAAATGTTCAAATCAAAGTATGAAGGTAAAACTTTAGCGTCTATCCCAGAATCTGACAGAGCAGAATATCAAAAATATATAGAAGCTAAAGCTGGTTTTGAGAAGGACTATAAAGAAAAACTTGTTCAAAAAACAAGATATGAAGAAATTTACCAACAAACGGAAGCTTCTCATAAAACCATTTCTGAAGCCCTAGGAAAAGAAAATTATACTAAAGAAGAGCTGCTAAATGTAGATGCAACAACTCCAGAAATGCAACAGCACGTTGCTTTTATGTCTCATACGTTCGAACTTATAGGTTCTGGAGATACCATAAATGAGTTTATTACAAACATAAAAGACGGTGCTAAATATTATGCTGATCAGTTAAAATATAGTTTAAATTTAGAGTTCGACGCTAGAAATATTGTTGGTGATAATGTAGATGATCTTACAGATACCCAATATGGTAACAACAATGTTATGGGACCAGATCCAGAAAAAGGAGACATCACTCACGGTACGCATGTTGCTGGTACCATTGCCGCAGAGAGAAATAATGGTAAAGGAATGAATGGGGTGGCAAATAACGTTAAAATTATGTCACTTAGAGCAGTTCCTAATGGAGATGAATATGATAAAGATATAGCTTTAGCAATTCGTTATGCTGTAGACAACGGAGCAAAAATCATCAACACCAGTTTTGGAAAAGCATATAGTACTCATCCAGAATGGGTAAGAGATGCTATAAAATATGCCGCATCAAAAGATGTGTTGATTGTAAATGCTGCCGGAAATAGCAAAAAAGATCTTGATAACGATGTTATCTATCCTAACGACCAGGTTAAAACCGGTGCTGAAATATCTGATAATTTTATCACCATCGGAGCATTAAGCTATGCATATGGTACTGATATGATTGCTGTTTTCTCTAATTATGGACAAACCAATGTAGATGTATTTGCTCCCGGAGTCAAAATTTGGTCTACCGTACCTAATAACTCATATAAGTTTTTACAAGGTACATCTATGGCAACTCCTGGTGTTGCTGGTATTGCTGCTATGATTAGATCTTATTATCCAAAATTAAAAGCACCGCAAGTAAAAAAGATACTTATGGATAGCGGATTGCCTACAAAAACACCTGTTGTTGTAGGAGGAGACCCTACCAATGTTAAGAGTTTCTCAGAATTATCAAAATCAGGTAAAATAGCCAATCTGTATAATGCTCTTATTATGGCAGATAAGCTATCTAAATAATTAAGTACGTTATGTTTAAAAAGATTGCTTTTGTTTTCTTCTCTGGAGTTTTTTGCGCACTAGCTCAAAATAATACTTCCTATTGGCAACAACATGTTGATTATAAAATGGATGTTGATATTGATGTAGAAAAATTTCAATATGAAGGAACTCAGGAATTAATATATACCAATAATTCACCGGATACACTGTATCAAGTTTTTTATCATTTGTATTTTAATGCTTTTAGACCTGGTAGCGAAATGGATATAAGATCCTCAAACTTACCGGATCCTGATCCAAGAGTAGGAAACAGAATAAGCAAACTTACCCCAGAAGAAATAGGATACCTAAATGTCACTTCTTTATCACAAAACGATAAAACAGTTGCGTATGATACTGAAGGTACTGTCTTAGAGGTTCGTCTTAACCAGCCGCTATTACCTGGTGAAAAAACTACCTTTTCTATGAATTTTAATGGCCAGGTGCCGGTGCAAATACGTAGATCAGGTAGAAATAGTAAAGAAGGTATTGCTTTATCTATGACGCAATGGTATCCAAAAATTGCTGAATATGATTTTGAAGGATGGCATACTAATCCATACATTAGTAGAGAATTTCATGGAGTATGGGGAAATTTCGATGTCACGCTAACACTGGATAGTAGTTATATCATAGGTGGTACAGGATATCTTAAAAACCCCCAAGAAATAGGGTATGGTTACGAAAAGCCGGGTACTAAGGTAAAAAAGAAAGGAAAAAAACTTTCCTGGCATTTTGTTGCTCCTAATGTGCACGATTTTGCCTGGTCTGCCGATCCAGAGTATATACATGATGTAGTAAATGTTCCAAACGGACCAACACTTCATTTTTTGTATAAAAATAAAGTGGATATCATAGATAACTGGAAAGATCTACAGCCCAAAGCGGTAGAGTTAATGAACTATTTTAGCGAAAAGATAGGAAAATATCCTTATGATCAATATTCTATTTTACAAGGTGGAGATGGTGGTATGGAGTATGCAATGTGTACTTTAATTACAGGAGAAAGAAATTTTAATAGTTTGGTAGGTGTTACAGCGCATGAAATGGCACATTCATGGTTTCAGCACATTCTTGCAACAAATGAAACAAAACACGAATGGATGGATGAAGGGTTTACCACTTATATTTCTACCCTTGCCATGAATGAAGTAATGAAACAAAACAACCCTAATTCTTTACGAGGTGTATATAAAGCCTATTATCAATTAGCAATTTCTGGAATAGAACAGCCGCAAACAACACAAGCAGATAGATATGCACACAATACAGCTTATGGCGCTTCTGCATACTCTAAAGGAGCTGTTTTTCTTTCTCAGTTAGGATACATCATTGGAGAAGAAAACTTAGCCAAGACTATTAAAAGATACTTTAATGATTGGAAATTTAAACACCCAACTCCCAACGATTTTAAAAGAGTTGCAGAAAAAGTATCTGGTATACAATTGGACTGGTATCTTATAGACTGGACGCAAACTACAAACACTATAGATTATGCTATTAAAACGGTAGAAGAAGAAAATAGTGCTACTCAAATCACTTTAGAGCGTATTGGACTAATCCCTATGCCTATAGATGTTTATGTAGAATATAAAGATAGTACAGTAGAATCTTTTTATGTTCCTCTACGTATGATGAGAGGTCAAAAAGAAAATCCCATACCGTCCATGAAAAGAACAGTTTTGGCCGATTGGTCATGGACCAATCCAACATATATGTTTAAAATTTCTAAACCAAAATCTGAAATAAAATCAATTAAAATAGACATTACTAAATTTATGGCAGACATAAACCCAAGTAATGATTTTTATACAGATTAGTTTATAACATAAAGTAGTGCAAACGGGTTTTAATTTGGATTAAAACCCGTTTTTTTTGATCTTTAGCTTATATAATTCTGTTATTTATTACTTATTACTACTTTTACTACCTGTTTATGTCACAAACTTCACTACAAAGGTTTTTACTACTACCTACAATAGTTTTTGATATTAAGTAAATTAAATGAAAGCCACTTTACATAACAAAGAACGATTAAAAAGTAAGAAAGAAATTGAACTACTTTTTTCTGAGGGAAAGTCAATTTCTAAATACCCTATTAGATTGGTCTATAAAAAAACAGAAGGAGAAGGAAAAATAGTTACTAAAGCAGCGGTATCTGTAAGTAAGCGTAATTTTAAAAACGCTGTAGACCGCAATCATATAAAGCGTTTACTGCGCGAAAGTTATCGAAAAAATAAGTATATTGTTACCAACTCCACATTTCAGTATAATTTTATGTTTTTATATGCAGGTAAAGAGATGCCTAATTATAAAAGCATCGAATTTAAAATGAAAAAAATATTACAACAATTAATCTCATTGGAGGTTAATTCAAAATAAGAACGAATTTTTTAATGTAATGAATTCGTTATAATTAAAAATATCGATGAAAAAGAGAATTATATATCCCGTAATTGCTGTTATTCTTTTACTATCAACAGCAAGTTTTAGATCTGATTTTTTTGAAATTGCAAAGCAAATAGAAATTTTCACTACCATGTTTAAAGAATTAAACATGAATTATGTAGACGAAACGAATCCTGCAGAACTTATGGATACGGCTATAAAAGCTATGTTAGATGATCTGGATCCTTACACAAAATACTGGAACGAGCAAGATGTCGAAGCTTCAAAAATTAGAAATGCAGGAGAGTATACTGGCATTGGTGCCTCGGTAAGAACTATAAAAGATAAAATTATCATTATTGAACCTTATAAAGGATACCCAGCCGATAAATCAGGACTTAAAGCTGGTGATGAAATTATACAAATTGGCGATGTAAAAGTAGCAGACTTTAAAGATGATGCAGGTGAACTATTAAAAGGTGCTAGTGGGACAAGTGTCGACATTACCTATAAAAGACAAGGAGAACTTAAAAATACTGTGCTTACCAGAGAAGAAATAGAAGTAAAAGCAGTTCCTTATTATAAATTATTAGATGATAATACAGGATACATTGTTTTATCAAAATTTAATAGTAAAGCTTCTAGCGAAACTATTGATGCCTTAAAAAACCTTAAAGCAGAAGGGGCAGATAAAATTATTCTAGATCTTAGAGGCAATCCAGGAGGCTTGTTAAGTGAGGCAATAAATGTCACAAATATTTTTGTGCCTAAAGGAGAATTAATAACTACTACAAAATCTATTGTAAAAAAATACAACAAAGAATATTTTACAAAAAAAGAACCTATTGATATTGATATTCCTTTGGTAGTGTTAGTAAATGGTAGGAGTGCCTCTGCCAGTGAAATTGTATCTGGAAGTATTCAGGATTTGGATAGAGGTGTGGTTATAGGAGCAAGAAGTTTTGGAAAAGGTTTGGTACAAAGACCTAAAAAGCTTACTTACGGTACACAATTAAAAATTACAATTTCAAGATATTATACCCCTAGCGGTCGATGTATACAAGCGTTGGACTACTGGAATAGAGATAAAAACAATAAAGCGGTACGTATCGATAAACAAGATTTTAAAGCTTTTAAAACTAAAAACGGAAGAACAGTATATGATGGTGGGGGTATACAGCCAGATATCGAATTAGAAACATCAAAATTTAGTAAGATTACTACTGCCCTGTTAAAATCAAATGTCATTTTCGAATACGGAACAAAATATTTCTATTCGCATCAATTAAAAAACTCTGGTGATTTTAAATTTACAGATGCCGATTATGAAGATTTTAAAAAGTTTGTCAATCAAAAAGAGTTTAATTTTGAAACTGAAACCGAAAAATCGTTTAAAAAGGCCTTAGAAACTGCTAAAAGAGAAAAACTAGACAATGACATCTCATCGACTTATAATACGCTTATAGCCTCTCTAAATAAATCTAAGCAAGCTGCACTAGACACCTACAAAGCAGAAATTGTAAACCTGCTTACCGACGAAATTATTAAACGTTATTTCTATAGAGAAGGGTTATACGATTACTATGTAACGCACAATCCCGAAGTGGCAAAAAGTAAAGAAATACTTGGTAGTTTAAATAAATATAAAGGTATTCTAAAGTAAAAAGGTGTTTAAAAATATATCTTAAACACCCTCTTTTTTCTTTAGTACAGAACATCGATCAAATTTTGAAATGATCGATGTTCTTTTTTATTATGCATCACCGTTTTTACGATCCTTATCTCTATCCGGACATTCACCTTGATGACATTTATCCTGATCGATACTGTTTCCTGGTCTATATGGCATATAAGTACCTCCACTAACTGTTCTTAACTCTGACCTGTTTAAGGTTTTTCCCAATTTTGAAATTTGTTCTAACATAATAAATAAAAATTTAATTTAATTCTTCCCCCTGAACATTTAAAGACACTCTGGGTTTATGTCTATACATGTATATTGTTACCTCAAATAGAAAAACATATGCTTTCTAACTTGATTTATATAAGATAATCTCTGTATCAATCTTATTACATGTCAATAGTAGAACATCGTAGTCTCATTTTTTGGTGTTGAGAAAAGACAGCAGTTTTTTTAAGCTTTTTTTAACCTAAGTGTAGTGAAGAAAGCTTCTAAATTAGAAGCTTTATGAAGGTATATTCCTGTTTTCTATCTCAAATTATAACAAGGTTCTTGTTAAAAGAAGTAGTTGTATTTGTATAAATTGTATATCGTTTCATTAGATTAATAATTCTATTTGTTTGATCATAAAATCCAAAAACCTATTAATTTTGTAATACTTTAGAAGCAAAACTAGAGGTAGAATGGCAAAAAAATAGAGCGTAGTTAGCCTAATTTACAAATTGTTGTTGTTTTTGGAAAGGTCATAGCTCACAGAAGCATTTAATTGTTTTATAAAGCTAAATTTTAAAATCTCCTATAGGTACTTATGTCAAAGAATTTCAACATTCTGTTTCTCATAATCTAATTAATAGATCCCTCATTTTTTATAAAGCAACTCTGGAATAATCAATATAAAAAATGAGGAATAATTTATATTCGTATCATCCCTATATGAGGTATTCCATCTTCGAGGTACTCCTCTCCTACTTGTTCAAAACCATGTGACTGGTAGAATTTTTTCAAATATTTTTGCGCAGAAATTTTTATTTTATGATCCTTATAATGTGTATCAATAGCATGGATACTTGCTTTTATAAGATCATGTCCGTAGCCATATTTTCTTTCCTCTTGTGATACTACTACCCTACCTATACTAGGGTTTTCAAAATATTGACCCGCATCAAAAAGTCTGGTATATGCTACTATTTCTTCATTTTTATACCCTATAACATGTAGTGCTTTTTGATCCTTGTCGTCTATATCTTGATAAATGCAATTTTGTTCTATTATAAATACCTCTGCGCGTAAGCGCAGAATTTTATATAACTCTAACGCAGAAAGTTCTTTAAAGCGTTTAACTTCAAAAGTAAGCTTCATAGTATTAACCTTGTACAATCAATAATGCTAAATAATCTTCAATTTATTCGATTATAAACACATTGGTATTTTGTCTACTCGATTTTGGTGTCTTCCACCTTCAAATTCTGTTGCCAAAAATGTTTTTATCATCTCTACGGCCTGCGGTAAGGATGTAAATCTAGCAGGAACACAAATAATATTTGCATTATTATGTAAACGAGTTAATTCTGTAATTTCTTTTGTCCAACAAAGCCCAGCACGTACATTAGCATATTTGTTTGCAGTCATAGCAACACCATTTCCACTACCGCAAATTAAAATTCCGTAAGTAACTTTGCTGGTGTCTACATCTTTTGCCACTGGATGTACAAAATCCGGATAATCGACACTAGAATTTTCATTTGTACCATAATTAATAACTTCAATTCCTTCAGACTCTAAAAATGTCTTAATGGCAAGTTTATAATCTGTTCCTGCGTGATCGTTTCCAATAGCTATTTTCATCTGTTTAATTTTATTGTTTTAGGGGTCAGATAGAATCTTCGACGATTAAAATAATCAGTAAACATACAACTGAATAATTATTTTAATTATGTCGATTTTATCCGTTTATTTTAATTTCATTTAGCATTGCAAAGATAATTTAATCCTAAACAAGTAAACTCCGAAAAGTCAATAATTTAAGTAAATGTTACCCCAATGTTAATAACTCCTTACCTTCTGTTAACATTGAAAGTGAATAAATAGTTACTAAAATTGAGAAAGTATTTTTGGTAATCTTAAATATTATTAGAATACAAGCAGTATCATCAAAAATCAAAATTATAACTCTAGTTTTTTTGGCGAAGTTTTTAAACATTAAATTCATGTTATGAACTCCACTTTTTTTAGAATAATATCAAAAATAATATGTGTTTAATAACTATCAACAATTGTTAATTAAAATCTATTTTTAGAACATTTTCAAGAGTTTACATATTTAATATCCTGTTCATATGTTTCTAGAAATTTGATGTAACTTAAAATCCTAATAAAATTCAAAAAAGTTATACCGCTATTCACACTATATAATAATCATCAATATTTATTTTAAAATTTAAAAAGAAAAAAGAATATATAATACTATATGTTAAGAACTGTTTTAAAATCGAATTAGTTAAATGAATTCTTTTTTCTTTTTGTTTAGAGTTTGAGAAGTATTTAAAAAGTTCTTTGTGAGGTTTAGAAATTTTTGATCGTGAAATAGTAGTACTTTAGAAGGTTGGTTTCAGAATAAATTAAGTAAAAAACTGTGATTCAATCTATTATTTTGTATATTAAAGTAGCATATACTATTCGTAGAACACGAATACGTGTAAAAAAAATGATCTTATCAATTGATTTTTAGATAACTATATATTTCCGTATATCTATTAGTTAATGAAAGTTTAAAACTAAAACCTTAAATGTTAAAAGATAAACAGTACTTTTAGCATAAATATAGAACAGATATTTAATGAGAAGAAAGAGAGGTAGAAGAAAAAAATCTCCAAAAATAGAGAATATAACCCAAGGAATACTTAAAATATTAAAAGCAGAATCTTCTAAAAGTTTCAATTACAAACAGATTGCTGCAAAGTTTGGAGTCAATGATGCTAGTAGTAGGAATCAGATTATTAAGAAATTAGCACAACTAGCCGCTAAAAAACAAATAGAAGAAGTAGAAAGAGGTAAATTTAGACTCGTCCCAAATATTAATACGTATACAGGCATTTTAGAAATAACTTCGAAAGGTACAGGATATGTAGTTGTAGAAGATCTTGATGATGATATTTTTATTCCGGCAAACAACCTAAACAAATCATTACATGGTGATGAAGTAGAAGTATACATATACCGAAGAAAGCGTAGAGGGAAAAGTGAAGGTGAAATATCGAGGATTATTTCACGTAAAAAGGATGAATTTGTAGGAGTAATAGAAATTCAGAAAAATTATGCTTTTGTAAATATCCAGGATACTAGAATGTATACCGATATTTTCATTCCTAAAAATAAAATAGCGTCTGCAGAACACGGGGATAAGGTCCTTGTAAAAGTAGAGGATTGGCCCGATAATGCAGAATCTCCATTTGGTAGAGTGTTAAAAGTTCTGGGAAAACCTGGTGAGCACAATACCGAAATTCATGCCATATTAGCACAATACGGTTTACCTTATGAGTTTCCTGAAGAAGTAGAAGCTTATGCAGATCAACTAGATACATCTATCCAACAATCTGAAATTGATAAGCGGAGAGATATGAGAAAAACACTTACGTTTACTATTGATCCTAAAGATGCTAAAGATTTTGATGATGCCTTATCGTTTCAGGTTTTAGAAAATGGAAATTATGAAATAGGAATTCATATTGCAGATGTATCTCACTATGTCAAACCAGGAACAATTTTGGATGATGAAGCTTATGAAAGAGCAACATCAGTGTATCTGGTAGATAGAGTAGTACCTATGCTACCAGAGGTATTATCTAATAATGCTTGTTCCTTAAGACCTCATGAAGAGAAGTATACGTTTTCTGCTGTGTTTGAGTTGAATGATAAAGCGGAAATAAAAAATCAATGGTTTGGTAGAACAGTGACTTACTCTGATGCTCGATTTGCATATGAAGAGGCACAGCATATCATAGAAACCAAAGAAAATGAGATACCTGCTGATATTTCTTTGACAGGAGAAACTTATAAAGCAGATACAAGTGTAGCAGAAGCAGTTCTTAAATTAGATGAACTTGCAAAAATTATGCGCACAAAGAGAATGGGGCAGGGAGCAATATCTTTTGATAAAGTAGAAGTGAAGTTTGCTTTAAATAAAAATAGCGAGCCGGTAGGAGTGTTTTTTAAGACTTCTAAGGATGCTAATAAGCTTATTGAGGAGTTCATGTTGCTTGCTAATAAAAAAGTGGCAGAATTCATCGGAAAGCAAGCTCCTAAAAAAACCTTCGTTTATCGAGTACATGACGAACCAAACGATGAGAAATTGGCTGCATTACAAAATATAATTGGTCGATTTGGATATAAACTGGATCTTAGAGATCGTAGCACTACCACCAAATCCTTAAATGGATTATTAAAAGATGTACAAGGTAAAAAAGAACAAAACCTGGTAGATACTCTTGCCATACGCAGTATGAGTAAAGCAGAGTATACAACACATAACATAGGACATTATGGATTAGCATTCGAGTATTATTCACATTTTACTTCTCCTATACGAAGGTACCCTGATGTTATGGCACACCGTTTGTTACAACATTATCTGGATAAAGGAAAATCTGTTGGTGAAGAAGAGTATGAAGAGAGATGTAATCATAGTAGTAATATGGAAGGTCTAGCTGCAAGTGCAGAAAGAGATTCTATCAAATACATGCAGATAAAATTCATGAAGGATCATGAAAATGATCATTTTTTAGGAGTTATTTCTGGCGTTACCGAATGGGGAATTTATGTCGAAATTATTGATAATAAATGCGAAGGCATGATTCGACTTAAAGACCTTGATGATGATCACTATATATTTGATCAGGATGAATATGCTGTAGTTGGTGAACGTACCAAAAAAATATACCAATTAGGTGATGAAGTGTATGTAAAAGTGAAAAACGCAGATCTTGTAAAACGCCATCTTGATTTTATCTTACTGGGTAGTAAGGATGAGATGGAATAAATATGTAAATATGTCGTTTATTTTATAAGCTTTCCTTTTAATCCAAAACATAAAGGATTTTAGTAGTTTAATTTAAAATATAGGATGAAAAAAATAATATTTCTTTTTGCATTATTGACCACAATTTGCGCTCAGTCACAACAGGAGATTCTTAAAGATATTGGTAGTTTTACAGAGTTGAAGGTATTTGATAAAATACAACTAACTTTGATCAAATCTGATAAAAATGAAGTAAAAATTACCGGTATTAAGAGAAGAGAAGTAGTGGTAGTACAAAATGGAAATTTACTTAAAATTAGAATGTCGTTAAATAACCTTTGGGATACTAATAATACAAAGGTTGTTGTCTATTATACAAATATCCATAAGATTGATGTTAATGAAGGAGCGAGAGTAGAAGCAAAGGATGTTCTTTTTGCAGATCATTTAGATCTAAGAGCACAAGAAGGAGGTAGTATATTAGCACAAATAGAAACTGGTTTTTTATATACCAAAACGATTACAGGAGGAGAGATAGAAGTGCATGGTAAAGCAGAAGAACAAGAGGCGATAATTACATCTGGAGGACAGTATTATGCCAAACCACTAAAAACCTTAATAACACAGGTAAAAGTAAGTGCAGGAGGAATCGCAGAAGTACATGCCAAGAAGTATGTAAAAGCCAATACAAATGCAGGAGGAACCATAAAGATTTATGGAAATCCAAAAGAAATAGATTCTCAAAAACTTTTGGGTGGTAAAATTTTAGAAATTAACTGATTTAATAAAAATAGAACTTCATATTTAATTAATAGCTGAATTGGTATTAGTTTTTTAACTTTGTCTTAAATCTTACTGACACTATGCTTCAAGATGCGCAGGCAGCGATACCATTAGGTCTTTTATTAGCTTTTTTAATAGGTCCGGTTTTTTTTGTACTGTTAGAAACAGCTGCTATTAAAGGTTTTAGAGCTGCTCTTGCAGTAGATATGGGTGTGATTTTTGCTGATATAGTATTTATTCTAATCGCATATTTTAGTACCAATAAAATTTTAGAAAAAATAAAAGATGACCCTGCACTATTTATTTTTGGAGGAATGTTATTAGCTACCTATGGTGTCATTTCTTTTATAAAAGAAAAAAAAAATTATAATAAACTTAGGGATACTTCTGTCGAAGTCATTAATAAACATAATTATATAATGTTGTTTATTAAAGGTTTTTTACTCAATTTTATCAATATAGGAGTACTTGGATTTTGGTTGAGTATTATTATTGTAATTGGACCTCAATTAGATATGAATACAAATAGAATTTTGTATTTTTTTTCTGTGGTTTTAGCAACGTATTTGATAGTAGATGTTTTTAAAATGTTACTAGCAAAAAGGTTAAAGAAAAAACTGACGCCTAGAAGAACTTATTTAACCAAAAGGATTATTAGTGTAATGATGATTATTTTTGGCATTTTCTTTATTCTGAAAGGTGTTTTACCAGATACAATGGAGCAACGAATACAGGATAGAATCGATAGAATAGCTCCAGAAACCAAGTACAATAACAAATAAACAGTTTTGTAAATAAAAAATCCTGCACAATGAGTACAGGATTTTTTGAGGTGTCGAGCGGATTCGAACCGCTGTAGATGGTGTTGCAGACCACTGCCTAGCCACTCGGCCACGACACCAATTATTATATTGGTTGGCAAATGTAAAAAAAATTATGATTACTTCTTATAATAAAGTACAATTCTTACATTTTATTGCAATAAAATTAACGTTTTTTACTTCGGGAAATAGTCACCATCTCAACATTTCCACCAATAGGAGGATTTATTTTTGAAACATCGACAATTACTTTATCTACCAAAGGTAATTCATCTAGAATTCTAACCAAAATACGTTCTGCAACATGTTCTAGTAATTTTGATCGTATGGCCATTTCTTCTTTTACAATATGATTAAGATGAACATAATCAACAGTTTCTGATAATATATCAGAAGCAGCAGATTGCGATAAGTCTGCTTGAATTTTTAGATCAACTCGGTAGTCAGAACCTATTTTTTTTTCCTCCACAAGACAGCCATGATAGGCATAAATCTTGATGTTTTTTAATTTTATTATTCCCACATTTTTTTTTGCAAAGGTAAAAAGAATCTTTATCAACCAATACAGAGTTGATATAGCTTTTTTATTGAGTTTTTAGTTCTGTTAAAAAATTGTCTTAAAGATGATATACTGTTGTTAGTCCCCATTAGAAATTTAGTAGTTTTGTGTTTTATTACTTTAAAATGTCAGAAGAAAAGAAACCGCTCAATTTTATTGAGCATATTATAGAAGAGGATCTCGAAAATGGAATGAGTAAAGAAAATTTACGTTTTCGTTTCCCACCAGAACCAAATGGATACTTACATATTGGTCATACTAAGGCTATCGGGATTAGTTTTGGATTAGGGCTTGCATATCAAGCACCAGTTAATTTACGTTTTGATGATACAAACCCGGCAAAAGAGGAGCAGGAGTATGTAGATGCTATTAAAAATGATATTGCCTGGTTAGGATATCAATGGGATCGTGAATGTTATTCTTCTGATTATTTTGAACAGTTATATAATTGGACTATTCAATTAATTAAAGAAGGAAAAGCATATGTAGACTCTCAATCTGCAGAAGCTATTGCAGAACAAAAAGGAACGACTACAGAAGCAGGTCAAAATAGCCCTTTTAGAAATCGTTCTGTAGAAGAAAATCTGGATCTTTTTAAAAAGATGAAAGATGGTGTTTTTGATGAAGGAGAACATGTGGTACGAGCCAAAATCGATATGGCTGATCCAAATATGTTGATGCGTGATCCTTTGATGTATAGAATTTTGAAAAAATCACATCATAGAACTGGGGATACTTGGTGTATTTATCCTATGTATGACTGGACACATGGAGAGAGTGATTATATAGAGAATATTTCACATTCTTTATGTTCATTAGAGTTTAAACCACATAGAAAGTTATACGATTGGTTTTTAGATCAAATATATACTGATAATATAAGGCCTAAACAGCGAGAATTTGCCAGACTTAACTTGAGCTATACAATTATGAGTAAGCGTAAATTGTTAAAGCTGGTAGAAGAGAAGGTGGTAACAGGATGGGATGATCCTAGAATGCCCACAATTTCGGGATTAAGAAGACGTGGTTATACTCCAAATTCTATTCGAAAATTTGTTGAAACCGTGGGGGTAGCAAAGCGCGAAAATGTTATTGATGTTTCGTTATTAGAGTTTTGTGTGAGAGAAGATCTTAATAAAATTGCCCCAAGAGTAATGGCAGTGTTAGATCCTGTAAAATTAGTAATTACTAATTATCCAAAAGGTGAAGAAGAGTGGTTAGAATCAGAAAATAATCCAGAGGATGCGTCTTCTGGTACTAGAAATGTTCCTTTTTCTGGTGAATTATACATAGAACGAGAGGATTTTAAGGAGGATGCAGGGCAGAAGTACTTCAGATTAACATTAGGTAAAGAAGTACGTCTTAAAAACGCTTATATTATTAAAGGTGAGGAGGTCATTAAGGATGATTCTGGTAGGATTACAGAAATACGATGTACTTATGACCCAAAGAGTAAATCGGGTAGTGGTACTTCAGCATCTAAACGTAATGTAAAAGGTACATTACATTGGGTTTCTGTAGCTCACGCTATTCCTGCCAAAGTAAGAATATATGATCGATTGTTTAGTGATGAAGCACCTGGTGGTCATAAAGACAAAGACTTTATGGAATTCTTAAATCCTAATTCTTTGAAAGTTATTACTGGATATGTTGAACCAAGCTTAAAAGAAGCATCAAAATTAGATCAATTTCAGTTTCAGAGATTAGGTTATTTTAATGTCGATGATGATAGCAAACCTGATGATTTGGTTTTTAATAAAACAGTGGGATTAAGAGATACCTGGGCAAAGGTAAAACCTAAATCTCCTCAGCAAAACGCTCAAAAACCAGCACAAAAACAACATACAGTATTACCAATAGATGAAATAAAGAGAGCAGGTAAGAAGTATACCAATTTGCCAGAGGAGAAAAGAGAAGTCTTAAAAAATAAGATTAAAGAGGCTGCTTTACAAATAGATATAGAAGAACTAATACCACTATATGAAACTGCAGTAAAAAAGGCGGGAACACGTATTGCCACTGCAATTGCTCTAGATACGGTTTTAGAAAATAAAGGGCTTCAACCCGATCAGTTAGCGCAAGATTTTATTATAAAAGCATCTGAGGATAAGAATGAATTATTACAGTTAGAAGCCAAAGAAATTGCTTCAAAATACAATATATAAGAAAAAGACCCCAAAGGTTTCGAAACCTTTGGGGTCTTTTTTATAATGTTCTTAAAAGTTTAATTTTCAGAGATATGCTCGTCTTCGGGTATTTGTATTTCAGTTTTGAATTTCGGAAATAAGGCTTGTGTTTCCGGATCGTTCAAAAGCTTATTCGATTCTACAAAATACCATTGCGATTTCTTCTTATCATAAAATCCAAACAATGAACTTTTAATGGTTATCTGTCTACCATTAAAATCCATCTGGACTGTGGTTTTTATAAGACAGCGATATTCTTTATTTTCTTTTTTTATTTCTGTAACTTCATTTACTTCAGAACTGACTATCTTTATTTTTTGAGCAGTCATGGTTCTAAAAATATCCTTCATGGTATCAACCATCTGGTCCTTACCAAATTTTTTTATAATTTTTGGATGTGTATATTTTACTAAAACATTAGGATCTTTATCCAACGAGGCTTGTGTGGTTGCTTTAGCATCACGAAGAGCTTCTTTTTTTAAAGTGTCGATTTTTTGACTAAATACATTTCCTGTGATCAACAGAAAAATTAGTACGTAAGTTTTCATTTGGGAAGTTTTTCTTACAAAGATACTAATTTTATAACTATAAATTTTTATTATTAAATCTGTATAATGATTGATTTTTATTATTATAAATGGATTTATATAAAACGTTTTAAGAAAGAATAAAAAAGTGATAATGTGATATTATCTATGTGTGATTTAAAGTTTGTTAAATCTCATTAAATTGGTTTTTCAAAAAAATAACCCGAATACCAGGACAGCATCGGGTTACTTTTGAATTTTTTTAGATTTTTAATTGGTATCTGGTTTTTTACCGATTCCTTTTTTTGCATTTTGTCTTTTCATTTCTTCACCTATTTGATTAGAAGCTGTAAAAGATGCAATCATATTATTTAGCATATCACTTCCTGCTTGTGGAGAATTTGGTAATAGAATTAAATTACTGTTTGTTTCTTCACCGATGGATTGTAAAGTATCGTAATGTTGTGTTACTACAATTAGGGCAGAAGCTTCTTGAGAATTAATACCAACATTGTTTAAAACATCCACACTTTCTTCTAGTCCTCTTGCAATTTCACGACGTTGATCTGCGATACCTTGTCCTTGTAATCTTTTACTTTCTGCTTCTGCACGTGCTTTTGCTACAATCTTAATTCTTTCTGCTTCTGCTTCATATTCTGCTGCAACTTTTTCTCGTTCTGCTGCATTAATCCTGTTCATAGCTTCTTTTACTTGTAAATCTGGATCGATATCGGTTACAAGTGTTTTAATGATATCGTAGCCATAGTTAACCATTGCTTCATTAAGTTCTTGTTTTACTGCGATAGCAATGTCATCTTTACGTTCGAATACATCGTCTAATTTCATTTTAGGAACTTCGGCACGAACTACGTCAAATACATAAGATGTAATTTGATCGTGCGGATTTTCTAACTTATAAAAAGCGTCATATACTTTGCTTTTGATAACCTGAAATTGAACTGAAATCTTAAGGCGAACAAATACATCATCTTTTGTTTTCGTTTCAACAAGTACATCTAACTGTTGAATTTTTAAATTTATTCGTCCTGATATACGGTCAAAAACGGGTATTTTAAAATGTAGTCCAGAATTACGAATACTTAAAAATTTACCAAAACGTTCCACGACGGCAGAAGTTTGCTGTTTTACGGTAAATATCCCAGATAATAGAATGATAAAACCGAAGATTATAAAAGGTATTAGATATAAACTCATAGTTATTGTTTTGAAAGTTATAATTTAGTGATGTTTGAAAGTACTAATAAATTAAATAGTATCTAGTTTTATTTAGATAATGTTATAAATGCGGTATATGTACTGTCTGTCATATTTATAGATTCTAAACTCCAACCTTGTTTTGCATGACTATTTAGATTTTCTTCCATTTTTTGCCTTAGTTTTTCTATTAACCAGTTATTTAATCGCTTTAAGTACTCTATACTATTTTTTGTAATTAAAGTATTTACTTTAGTTAGTAGATAAACACGTAATTCTGTTACAATTAACTTTTGTTGTTATAGGAGAGATCGTGTAATATACATGTTACTGATCGATAATTATTTTATATATATTTGCCGACTAATTTTTAATCAGTCAATTATGAAAAAAATTATTTTAAAACTGTTTTTGGTATTTATTCCATTACTATTTACAAACTGTGCATCTACTCTTAACTCGAAGATGCAAAAAGTTACGGTTTTTACTGTATCAGACGATTGTAAGGTTTATGTTAATGATAAATTACAAGGTAAGGGTAGTAGTGTCAAAACAAAAATGGAAAGAAACCAAAGTGTAAAACAAGTAAAGATTGAAAGGGAGGGCTATAAAACAGTTTATTCTACTCATTATCAAGATAGAAAATCTCCATTGTATATTATGTCATGGGTTCCTTTTGGAGTGCTTTTTTATCCTCCGTTTTTGGATTTTGGACCAAAAAGTTTTGATTACGCTAGGAAGCTTACAATTGAAGAAAAACCTGTAAAAATATTATCAAGAACTGATAATATGAAATATTTATTTCTTAAGAATACTGCTTTTGATGTAGAGAAAGAAGATTTAGAATTTAAAAGAATTAAAAAGAGAAGGTATGAGAAGAATATAAGTAAGTATAAATCTGTAATTACTTCTGATGAAGATTTGGATTTTGATAACTCTATTTTTAATAGCGCACTTAACGAGATATTACTGGCTAATAATTATTTTGATACTACAGAAACTATTTTTAAAAGTAGGATTAACTCTGCTTATATAAGCGCAAAGGTTACCGAAATAAGCTTTGAGGAAGTGTACGAACAGGCTGCAAGATCGACTAAAAGTTTCGTGGTTGGTAAATCAGAGATTGAATGGGAAATTTTTGATTTATATGACCAATCTTTATATAAAACTAAGGTAGAGTCTAAATCTGGACAATTCTCTTATAGCTTTAACGGAAAGGATATATTAAGAGTATGTATGGAGGATATGCTTAAAGCTTCTTTTTTTAGATTACTTGGTAATGATGATGTAAAGGAAATATTGGAATTGGGTACAGAAAAGGATGAAAAGCTTGAGTTTATAACACTTAATAATAATGGGAGTAATAAATCTTTGGAGGAAGCTATAAATGCTACGGTAACAATAAAAGTAGACAAAGGACATGGAAGCGGTTGTGTAATTAGCAATGATGGGTATATTCTTACTAATTTTCATGTAGTATCTGGTGATAATAAAAATATCTATATAATTACACAGGATGGTGTGAAGTTAGAAGCAAAAATCGTTAGAAAAAATGTAGCTATGGATTTGGCTCTTCTTAAGGTTGAAAAAAGTTTTGATAAAATTTATACACTTCCATCTTCAAAAAACTATTCAATAGGTCAAGACGTATATGCAATAGGAACTCCTAGTAATATTGATTTAGGTCAAACACTTAGTAAGGGAATTGTTTCTGGTCTGCGTACACCTAAAAAGAACACCAATTATATTCAAACAGATGCTAGTATAAACTCTGGTAATAGTGGTGGTGCATTAGTAAATAAAAAAGGTGAATTGATAGGTATAGTAAACTCAAAGGTTTTTGGTTTTGGAGTAGAAGGATTAGCTTTTGCAATTCCTGCGGTAGATGTACAAAAATTCCTTTTTCTTAATTATTAAATGATTTAATAAATTATAAAAAACCCAACTTCAACGAGTTGGGTTTTCTTATATATATAATTAAGCTCTTTCTATAGTATTTTTTATTCTTGCAATAGTTTCTTCTTTACCTATCATAGAGGCGATTACAAAAAGATCAGGTCCTTGTAAAGAGCCGACCAATGCTATGCGAAGTGGCATCATGATTTTACCAAAACCAATTTCCTTTCCTTTTATCCAACTTTTTACAATAGTAGAAACATTATCTTCAGAAAAATCTGATATATCTTGTAATATCCTGATTAATTCATGCATCAATAGGGGAGTATCTTCTTTCCATGCCTTTTTGATAGCTTTTTCATCATATTGTGTAGGTGATGTAAAAAAGAAGTGACTAAGATCCCATAAATCTGCAGTAAAAACAGCTCTTTCTTTTACAGTTTCTACTATTTTATCAATATCTAAAGTTGTCGAAATTCCTTTATCAACTAATAGTTTTCTAAAGGTTGCAGATAGAATAGGAGTGTCTGTATTTTGTAGATGTTGTTGTTGAAACCATTTTGTTTTTTCGGGATCAAACTTTGCACCAGCTTTATTGACTCTCGCAAGATCAAATTCTTGAATCAATTCTTCTAAAGAAAATAATTCTTGTTCGGTTCCTGGATTCCATCCTAAAAAAGCTAACATGTTAATAACAGCTTCTGGTAGGTAGCCATCTTCTCTATATCCAGAAGATATTTCGTCGTTTTTAGGATCGTGCCATTGTAAAGGAAATACAGGAAATCCCATTTTGTCTCCATCTCTTTTGCTTAGTTTACCTTTACCAATAGGTTTTAAAATTAAAGGTAAATGTGCAAAAGAAGGCGCTTCCCAACCTAATGAACGATATAACAAAACGTGTAAAGCCAAGGATGGTAACCATTCTTCTCCTCGTATAACATGAGTGATCTGCATAAGATGATCATCAACTATATTAGCAAGGTGATAGGTAGGCATCCCATCACTTTTAAATAGTATTTTATCATCTAGAATATTAGTGTCAATTTTTATAGAACCTCGTATTTCGTCTGTTAAATTAAGAGTTTCATTTTGAGGTGTTTTAAAACGAATTACATACGCTTCTCCTGCTTTTAGTTTAGAATTTACCTCTTCTTTAGATAAGGATAATGAGTTTTGAAGAGTAGTTCTATTATTCCAGTTATACACAAAAGTTTTACCGTCAGATTCATAATTATTTCTGAGAGAAGATAACTCTTCTGCAGTATCAAAGGCATAATAGGCAAACCCATCGTTTACAAGTTGATCTGCATATGTTTTATATAAATGTTTGCGTTCGCTTTGTCTGTACGGTCCAAAACCACCATCTTTTTCTGGACCTTCATCATAAGGAATCATGCACCAATCTAATGCATCTTTTATATAATTTTCGGCTCCCGAAACATACCTGTTTTGATCTGTATCTTCTATTCGTAATATAAAAGTACCATTATGTTTTTTGGCATATAGGTAATTAAATAGAGCAGTTCGTACTCCTCCGATATGAAGAGGACCTGTAGGACTTGGTGCAAATCGTACCCTGATATCTTTTGTCATGATTGTGTTTTTACTTTTATAAGCCTTAAAAAGGACTACAAAGATACGATCTTATATAGGTTAAGAAATATTTTTTATGTGCTAAAATGTAAATTAGTTTTGTGCTAATTCTATCATTTCACGTGGAACACGTTTGTTCATAATTTTAAACCATAGTGGGGGAACAAGTGCTAATGCTACTGATGTTGGATAACCAAACGGTAACTGAGGACTTTGTGCTTTGTGTTCTAAGATTTGATATTTTTTTGAAGCACGGTGATGATGATCGCTATGCCTTGTTAATTCATATAGCATGATTCTACCTAGAGTATGATTTGAGTTCCAGGAGTGTTTTTCCTGTACGCGTTCATACCTGTTGTTAGAAGTTTTAGCTCTTAATAAACCATAATGTTCTATATAGTTTACTGTTTCTAATAATAAAAATCCTGTTATGGCACTTGTTATGGCTATTTGTAAACCTATAAATCCATAACCCATAAAAATTAGTAAAAGATAAGAGAGGGTTATAATAAGATACCAAAACATGTCATTATGGATAGATAAAAATGAATGTTTATGTTGTTTTAATAGTTTTGCTTGTGTGTTCCATGCATTAACATATTGACCGATAGAAGAAGTAATCCAGAATAAATATACGGGTTGATTGTAGCGAGCTGTTGCTGGATCGTTTTTTGTTGCTACGTATTGATGATGCCCATAATTATGTTCTATAAAGAAATGCATATACAGAGCGGGTAGTAACAGTGCTTTTCCTATGAAGCGCTCATAAGTAAATCGATGACCAAGTTCATGTCCTACGTTAATACCGTTTGCACCAAATACGATCCCATTAGAAAGTACGATCCCGACAAATTCATAGGTGTTTAATGTATGGGTAGTAACTGTATGTAATGTTAAAAATAGTAAACCATAAACTATAGGTAAATTTAAATGTAACATCCAGTCAAATACAAGCTTTTTAGATTTAGATAATTTGGTTTCATTGTCTAAAATTTGTGAAGTAGAAGGTGTAATTAGTTCTAGTAACGGAATAAAGACAAAAGCATATATAGGTGTTAAATACGTAAATAGCCCTAGTTGTAAATGACCTATGATTGCCATTAAAGGAACAGTATATGCACAAAGGTATTTTAAATCTTTCATAACGTATTGCATGTTAGTGAATTGAATTATCATAAATATAACAATTCTATTAAAAATAAAATTGTAGTTTTAGAAGGTAATGAATAAAGTGCACTTATTGTATGAAGAATTTTGAATTCATTAAAACAAAGCTGGAAAAATTTATTAAAAAGTATTATATCAATGAACTTATAAAGGGTATAATATTATTTTTTACCATAGGAGTTTTATACTTTTTAGCAACCTTATTAATTGAGAATTTTCTTTGGCTAAATAGTATGGGTAGAACCATTTTGTTTTGGTTATTTATTGGGGTAGAGTTTCTATTGTTTATAAAGCTAATTGCAATACCAATTGCGAAACTTTTTAAATTGGCCAAAGGAATAGATTATGATATTGCTTCTACTATTATCGGAAAACACTTTCCTGAAGTTAGCGATCGATTGTTAAACTTATTACAATTGGGACGTAGCAATGCTACTTCTGATTTATTGATAGCGGGTATAGAACAGAAATCAAACGAATTAAAACCTATTCCGTTTAGATTGGCTATTAATCTTGGTAAGAATGTTAAATACCTAAAATATGCGGCTATACCAGTAGGTTTTGTGTTGTGCTTGTTTGTTTTTAATAAAATACATTGGATTTCAGATAGTTACAATAGAGTTGTAAACTATGAGGTGGCATATGAGCCTCCTGCGCCTTTTCATTTCTATATTGTTAATAAAAGCTTAAATGCATATGAGAATACCGACTTTGTTTTAAAAATTAGAACTACTGGGGAAATTATACCAGAGAATGCTACTATTGTTTATAATGAAGAGGTTTATTTTTTGAATAATGTTGGCCTTGGTGAGTTTGAATATACATTTGTTCAGCCAAAAAGTAGACTAGATTTTAGAATTGAAGCAAATAATGTTAAGTCAAAAGATTATAGTTTAGAGGTAGTACCAATACCTGCATTATTGGATTTTGAAATGAGATTGGATTATCCACAGTATACACAAAAAAAGGATGAAGTAATTAAGAGTTCTGGTAATGCTACAATTCCAGAAGGTACCAAAGTAGACTGGATTGTTAGTACAAGGAATACTAATAAAGTAGAGTTCGTTACTAAAGATTCTATAGTTGCGTTTGATAAAGAGAACCAAAATTTTGCGCATAATAGACAAATATTCTCTAACCTTGATTATGAAATTACGACTTCGAATACCAATGTAAAAAACTATGATAATTTATCTTTTAATCTTAATGTGATCAAGGATCAATACCCAGAGCTTAACTTGAAATCAAAAAAGGATTCTATCGATTTAGAAACCATGTATTTCTTTGGTAAGGTAAGCGATGATTTTGGTTTGAGTAAACTTAGACTGGTGTACTACGATGTTGATGATGTGACTAGTAGTAAGATCGAAAGTATAGCTATTAATAAATCTGTTTTTGATGAATTTATTTATGTTTTTCCGAACAATTTGATTTTGGATGAAGGTGTTAATTATGAATTTTATTTTGAAGTATTTGATAATGATGTATTGCATAATTATAAAAGCACTAAGAGTACAGTCTTTAGTTTTAGAAAAAAAACTAAAGAAGAACAGGAAAATTTGTTACTTCAAAAACAGAATGAAACTATTTCAGGACTCAATAAATCTTTAGATAAATTTAAAGAACAAGAGAAGGAATTGATGAATCTTAGTAAGATACAAAAAGAAAAAAAGTTACTTGATTTTAATGATAAAAAAAAGTTAGAAGACTTTTTAAATAGACAAAAGGAGCAGGAGAAAATGATGCAGGATTTTTCAAAAAGGTTGAAAGATAATTTGAATGAGTTGAAGGATAAAAAGGAAGAAGAACCATTTAAGGATGCACTTAAAGAAAGACTTGAACGTAATGAAGAGAAACTAAAAAAGAATGAAAAACTTCTGGAAGAAATAGAACGATTGGCTGGTAAAATTAAGAAAGAAGAGTTGACAAAGAAGTTAGATGAATTAGGTAAGGAAAATAAAAGTTTAAAGAAAAATTTAGAACAGTTGTTAGAGTTGACTAAAAGATTTTATGTTATTGAAAAGCATGAGAAGTTAGCCAACGAATTGGACAATATGGCTAAGAAGCAGGAGGAGTTATCTGAAAAGAACAAGGAAGAAAACACGAAGGATAAGCAAGAAGAATTGAATAAGGAATTCGAAGAATTTCAAAAGGAAATGGAAGACTTGCGAAAGGAAAATAAGGCGTTAAAAAAGCCTATGAAATTGGATCAAAAGAAAGAAGATGAAAATGAGATAAAGGAAGAGCAGAAGAAAGCGAGTGATAATTTAGAGAAGCAAAATAATTCTGAAGCCAAAAAGAACCAGAAAAGTGCTGCCCAAAAGATGAAACAAATGGGTAGTAATATGCGTTCTCAAATGCAGATGTCTGGTGCAGAACAACAGCAAGAGGATATAGAAATGCTTAGACAGGTATTAGATAATTTGGTAGATTTTTCTATGGCACAAGAAAACCTTATGAAAGAGTTGAAGGGTATTAATATGGATAATCCTTCTTACTCTTCTAAGTTAAAAAAGCAAAGTGTGCTTAGAGAAAATTTTATTCATATTGATGATAGTTTATATGCGTTGGCTTTAAGAACTCCTCAGATTACAGAGAGTGTTACAAATACACTTTCTGATATCGAGTTTAATATAGATAAATCATTAGAAAGGTTAGCAGAAAACAAGGTGGTACAGGGTTCGGCAAATCAACAATATACTGTTACAGGTTCTAATGATTTGGCCTATCTTTTAAGCAGGACGTTGGATCAAATGCAAAATAGTATGGCCGCATCTAGTGGTAAAGGAAAAAGTGGTGAAGGCGAATTTCAGTTACCCGATATCATTAAGAAACAGGAAGAACTAAATGATAA
Source organism: Aquimarina discodermiae (assembly GCF_040786235.1). Lineage (NCBI taxonomy): Bacteria > Pseudomonadati > Bacteroidota > Flavobacteriia > Flavobacteriales > Flavobacteriaceae > Aquimarina > Aquimarina discodermiae. Next base: position 10,609 of record NZ_JBFMKP010000030.1, on the reverse strand, counting down.
GATGGAAGAAGGTTCTAAAAGCGGAAGTAAACAAGGTAAACAGCAGGGTGAAGGAAAAGAAAAAAGTGAAGGTAAAGGAAAAGAAAATGGTAGCCAGAAAGGTGATGAAAAAGGAAAAGAAAATGGTGGTAATAAAGGAGGTGATAAGGATGGAAAAAATGAAGGTGATGGAAATAGTGGAGGTGAAAATGGAGAAGGTAAATCTGAAATGCAAGGCGAACAAATGAACGGTGAGTTGTATGAAATTTATAAGCAACAACAACAGCTAAGGAATGCCTTGGCCGATAAGATTAGAGAATCTGGAAAAGGAAGAGGTACCGGAAATAATCTTTTACGTAGAATGGAGGAAGTGGAACAAGAGTTATTAGAAAAAGGTTTTAATACAGAAACATTGAAGAAGATGCAGGACTTGAAGCATCAGTTATTAAAACTTAATGAGGCTGCTTTTGAGCAAGGAGAAGAAGAAAGAAGAGAAAGTAAAACAAACAGAACACTATTTGATGATCAAAATATTGAAGCTATAAATAAAGCAAAACAATATTTTAATACTACAGAGATATTAAATAGACAAGTATTACCTTTGCGGCAAAATTATAAACAAAAGGTTCAGCAGTATTTTAAGATAGAGAATGATTAATTTTTATTATGAAACTAATTTCGTTTTAACGAAAGAAGTGCAGGTAACAAGTTGGATTAATAAGGTAGTAGTATCTGAATCTAAAAGCATCGGAGAGATAAATTTTATCTTTTGTGATGATCAGTATTTATTAAAAATTAACCAGAACTTTTTAAATCATGATACGTTTACAGATATCATAAGTTTTGATAATTCTATGGGAAATAAACTATCAGGTGACATCTATATTTCTATAGAAAGAGTAAGAGAAAATGCCGACATTTTTGAGGTTACTTTTGACGAAGAACTAAGAAGAGTTATGATACATGGTGTGTTACATTATTGTGGATATAAGGATAAGTCTAAGATAGAGAAAGAGGAAATGTCTGGGAAGGAAGATGAAAAATTAAAAATGTTCCACGTGGAACATTAAGAGAAATATGAATTAAAAATGTTCCACGTGGAACAATTGGATAAAGATTATGTTTGGTATAGAGTATGATGTTATTGTAGTAGGAGGAGGTCACGCAGGTAGTGAAGCTGCCGCGGCAGCGGCAAATTTAGGTTGTAGCACGTTACTTATTACAATGAATTTGCAAAACATTGCGCAAATGAGTTGTAATCCGGCTATGGGCGGAATTGCAAAAGGACAAATAGTAAGAGAGATAGATGCACTTGGTGGATATAGTGGTATTGTAAGTGATAAAACTGCAATACAATTTAAAATGTTGAATAAATCAAAAGGACCTGCTATGTGGAGTCCAAGAGTGCAAAGCGATAGAATGCGTTTTGCAGAAGAGTGGCGATTGCTTTTGGAGCAAACCAATAACTTGGATTTTTACCAAGAAATGGTAAGCGGGTTAGTTGTAGAAAATGGTGAAGTGAAAGGTGTAAAAACTTCATTGGGTCTTGAGATAAAAGCAAAAACTGTTGTTTTGACAAATGGTACTTTTTTAAATGGATTAATTCATATAGGAGAGAAACAATTTGGCGGGGGTAGATCTGGTGAAAAAGCAGCGACAGGAATTACAGAACAATTAATTGATCTTGGTTTTGATGCAGGAAGAATGAAAACAGGAACTCCTCCTAGAGTAGATGGAAGATCTTTGGATTATTCTAAAATGATAGAACAACCGGGAGATGAGCAACCAGAAAAATTTAGTTATTCTAATTTAACAAAACCATTAAAAGAGCAAAGATCATGTTATATGACATATACTTCTACAGAAGTACATAATTTGCTTAGAGAAGGTTTTGATCGTTCTCCAATGTTTAATGGAAGTATTAAAAGTATAGGTCCAAGATATTGCCCATCTATAGAAGATAAAATTAATCGTTTTGCAGATAAAGATAGACATCAACTTTTTGTAGAACCTGAAGGATGGAATACTGTAGAAGTTTATGTAAATGGATTTTCAACATCTTTGCCAGAGGATGTTCAGTTTAAAGCATTACGATCTGTGGTGGGATTTGAGAATGTAAAGTTTTTTAGACCAGGGTATGCGATCGAGTATGATTATTTTCCTCCGACACAGCTAACGCATACCTTAGAGACAAAGTTGATTTCGGGCTTGTATTTTGCAGGTCAAATTAATGGGACCACTGGATATGAAGAAGCAGCATCTCAGGGTTTGATGGCGGGTATGAATGCGGCGCTAAAAGTAAAAGAAAAAGAATCTTTTATTTTAAAGCGTAGCGAAGCTTATATTGGCGTTCTTATAGATGATCTTATTACCAAAGGTACAGAAGAGCCTTATAGAATGTTTACTTCTAGAGCAGAGTATAGAACGTTATTAAGACAAGATAATGCTGATTTTAGATTAACGCCAAAATCTTTCGAAATTGGATTGGCTTCAGAAGAAAGGATGAGAAGAATGGAGAGAAAAGAAAAACAGTCTTCAGACTTTGTTCAGTTTTTTAAAGAAACAAGTATTTCTCCAGAAGAAGCAAATCCTGTTTTAGAAAAAAATGATTCTTCACCAATTAAGCAAAGTGGTAAATTGTTTAAGCTGTTTTCTAGACCACAAATTAATCTTAAGGATGTAATGGGGTTTGAAAAAGTTTCAACATACATCAAAGAAAATAATCTTGATAAAGAAGTTTTAGAGCAAACAGAAATTCAGGTAAAATATTCTGGATATATAGAAAAAGAAAAAAATAACGCAGATAAATTAAATCGTTTAGAAGATTTAAAAATCCCGAAGGATTTTGATTATACTAAATTAAAATCATTATCGTTTGAAGCATGTGAGAAAATGTCTAAAATTAGACCAGCAACTATTTCACAAGCATCACGAATTAGTGGGGTTTCTCCAAGTGATATTTCTGTTCTTTTAGTGTATATGGGTAGATAATGAAAAAAGTATTTTGTAAACAGGAAAAACCATTAAAAGGAAAAATTGTTTCTTTTATTTTTTTATTTTTTACCATAATGTTGTTCGTAACAGAAACAGAATTGCTTTTAATCAAATTGCTTTTTTTACTAGTCTCATTGTTTTTGGTTGGATATTCTATTTCTTATGAATTTGGTTCAGGCTTTAATAATTATAAAGTGGTTTCTGTTTTTCGAATTGTGTTACTAAAAAGTAAATTAGATGTAGAGTATCCCGATTATATTTCTGTTTTTGCAATTTCATCTAGCATAGATAATGAATGGGGTGCAATTGCTGCAATAGGAACCAAAGAAAGACAGGATAGGTTTGCTATTCGTTTTTTTAAGGAAAATAAACATTTTACTGTCTATAGAGCAAGAGACCATGAAAAAGCAATAAAAAAAGCTAATGAAATTCAAAAGGTTTTAAACGTAGAAATATATGATGCTACAAAAAAATAGTTCCACGTGGAACATGTTGTTTATTTGTAACATTTGGTTCAAACGAAAATAATAGTGAGTTAATGAAAAGTGTTTTTATGTTCTTTGTTTCATTTTTGTTGTTTTCATGTATAACTACACACAAAGTAAGAGATATTGATCATTTTAGAATTGAAACAGAAGACAACCTTAATGAAGAGGTATTTGTTTTTAAACCTAAAATGCTTCCAGAAGAAGCACGTCGTTCTTTACGAAAACAATTTCACTTGTTAGATAATCAAAAATTGTCTGATTTTGATACCAAGTTGTTTAATGACTTGGATTTTATATTTAATATCAGAATTAGTTTTGAAACTGATAGACAAGTTAACACCAATTTAATTTCATCGTTAATAGATAAGGAAATAGAAAATGAAATAGAAAATGAAATTGGAAGTATTGAAACTTTCGTAAAAATTATTGTTTTGGATAGTGAGGGAAATAATTGTCTTTCTCAAAAATCTCTTTTTTGTAATAAAGTTCGATCGTTTTTAATAGAAATAAGAGATACTGTGCAAAAAGAAAAATATTATAATAACGTCATACCAAAATAATGAATGTAGAAAAGGAACTTACATTTTTTTTAGAATGTAAAGATTATACAGTATCTAAGGATAAGTTTAAATTATTGTACGATGCAGAATATGATATGTTGATTACGGTTCCAAAACCAAGTGAAAATGACTTAGGAAAATATTATGAGAGTGAAGACTATATTTCTCATACAGATGCAAAGAGATCAATTTTTGAAAAATTATACCATAGTGTAAAAACATATGCCATTCGTAAAAAAGTTGAGCTACTTTATTCATTAGATCAAAAAACAGGAGATCTTTTGGATATTGGTGCGGGAACAGGTGATTTTTTAAGTAAAGCAAAAAGTAAAGGTTGGAATGTAACGGGGATAGAACCTAATGAATCTGCAAGAGAGTTGGCAAAGCAAAAAAGTGTTTTTTTAAAAGATACCACAAAGAACATTCCCGATGAATCATTTGATATTATTACAATGTGGCATGTTTTAGAACACGTGCCAAATGTAAAAGAACAAATAAGAGAATTAAAACGTCTTTTAAAACCAAACGGATATGTAATCATAGCGGTTCCAAACTTTAAATCCTATGATGCTAATTATTATAAATCATTTTGGGCTGCATACGATGTGCCCAGACATCTTACTCATTTTTCAAAAGCAAGCATTCAAAAACTTTTTAATGAAAAAAATCTAGCACTTCAAAAAGTGTTGCCAATGAGATTTGATTCATATTATGTTGCACTGCTTTCAGAAAAATATAAAACCAATAATATGAATTTTTTGAAGGCTTTTTGTGTGGGATTCTTCTCAAATATAAAGGGAAGAGCAACTGGAGAGTATTCTTCGCATATTTATGTCTTAAAAAACCATTAATTATTGTTTTAAAGGGTATTTAAACCCATTCTATTACACGTGCTTTGTGATGGGGTCTTTTTTATTTTTAAAGGCCTTAAAACGCTTGAAAACAATTTATTTTTTATAGCTTTTTTATATTGTTTTTATTTTTTATATTGTTTTTATTTATAGTTTGTTTTTTTGATATATTATATCAAAAACATCGACTTAACTTTGATATTTTTGCGCAGAACTTAATTATAAAGAAATGAAAAAAATTTTATGTGTTGCAGGAGCTCTACTTTTATTGGCTTCTTGTAATCAGCAAATAGAAAAAACGGGTTATGTAAACAACACAAAAGTTGTTTCTGACTTTAAAGAAATGAAAACGGCTCAGGAAAAATGGACAAAGCGAAATAATGAAGTAAGAGCTGAGCTGGAAGGTAAAGCAAAACAATTTCAAATTGAAGTACAAGGGTATCAAACGATCATGAAATCCATGACAGCTTCAAACAGAGAAAAGAAAGAAAAGGAATTAATGACCAAACAGCAGGAACTGCAGAGAGAACAACAACAAAAAATGCAGGAAATCCAGCAAGGAAGTCAAAAAGAAATAGATTCTATTATCAATAAAGTAAAAGATTTTATTGAATCATATGGTGAGAAAAATGGGTATACTTACATCTATGGAGATACCGAAACCAGTAACATTTTATATGGTAAAAAAGAACTTGATTTGACCGATAAAATTCTAAAAGAATTAAATGGGGCAGAAGCAGATTCTACCAAAACAAAGGAATAAAGTTTCTTTGAAAAAATTATAAGAGAGACCGTCTAAAATAACTTAGACGGTCTTTTTCTTTTATGATATTCATAATGTTAACTGGGGTTATTGATTAGTTCTAGATAATAAAGTATGGATTTAAATGATTTAAGTTCTTTTTTAATGCTCTGCCATTCCCAATATCCTCTTTTATTTTTATTGGATTAATTATTTTAATACCAATGGTTTATGATTCGTGTTTTGTTGATCTTCTCAAAAAAAATTTTAATGTTAAAGTATGATTGTATGTCCAATAATACTTGTAATAATTAACAAAAAAGATGTATTGACTTAGCAGAAGAATTGAGTATTAAGTATCCTAACTATTATTTATGCTATCGTCTGTAAATTTTATAAGTACCCGTTTTTATCTTTCTTCTATAGGTGCTTATAGGATAAAATCAACAGAGTTTTCTCATAGAAATAAAGAATATTTATGTGCTATGTTATTTTGTTAAGGTCTGTATACACGAAATTCTGGAATTAAGACTATAACTCTATAATATGATTAATAAAAACTTGAATCATACATGTTTATTGAAGTAGGTTTGCCTTTTTTAAAGATATAATGATTCCAAAATTAGTGGTCAAACAAAAACATGTTTTTGGATTTATGTAAAAGAGTAAAGCTAGTAACAAGTACCCCAAATTGAGATTTTACTTCTTATATACTCTCTTTACTATAATTTATAGAGATGTCATGAAAAAAGAACTTAGCCTTATAGTAGTATGTGTGTTATTGGCCATTTGTTCCCATGGTCTTTTTGCGCAACGATCCATTGGTAAACCAGATTTTGAAAAAGGACAACAAATTTGTCAAAGAGGTGATGGTGAAAATAGCCATACGGTAATCGCCCCTCTTTTTCCAGGAGTTGCGCTACCATCGGATAATGAATTTATTTTAGAATTGTCGGATCCAAGTGGTAGTTTTGATGATGCTAGTCAGGTACAACAATTAAGTATTACAAATGGCCCTAACAATGCTTCTTCTAGAGAATTAAAAATACGATTCGAAAATTTTGCTATACCAACAAATGTTGGCAGTGATACCTATAAATTACGGGTTAGAACCACAACAGCGATACCAGAAATTATCAGTCTGCTTTCGGATGATGAGGCTATTTATTATTTTGCTAATGATATTACATTGAAATTGAATGATGTACAAGACATTATCCTATGTAATGTTACTTCATTTACTAGAACACTTAACGTTCAGGTATTTGAATATATTCCTGGTTCCCTCGAAGATGGTCCAGAACTAAATCCTGACGATTATCAATTTGAATGGACTAAGGATGGTATAGTTATTCCTGGAGCCTCGGGGTCTAGTCTAGAAGTATCAGAAATTGGAAAATATAAAGCAAGAATACCTTATGGGCTTTGTCAACATATTTTTACATTTACTGAAACCATTAACCATGTGAATGTTTCTATAATAGATGTCTCTACAGTGTTTATAGAAACCCCTTCTCCCGATTTTTCTTTTTGTCCTAACGAATCTAAAATACTTAATTCTAGTATACAAGATACTAGATATACCTACCAATGGATTAAAGACGGAGAACCTGTTGAAGGAGCCGTAAATCCATCATATACCTTACCAGATAATAATTTTGGTGGAGAGTATACCCTAACTATTATGTTTAGTGAGGACTGTACGTTAACCACCAACCCTGTAACTGTTGTAAATGAGGGATCTTCGATTACAAATCCCTTACCAGAAAATCTTATTATTCTACCTACTCAAATTATTACATTGCAGATAGAAACAGATGCTCCCGACGGTAGTATTGTAAAATGGTTCGTTGATACGACCTTGCAAAATCAAGGCCCACTATCTGGGGGTATCAGTACTTTTGAAGCTACTTTTGTTGGAGAATATTGGGTAGAACTAGAAGCAGCAGATGATTGTAATAGTATGTTGTTTTCAGACACAGAGATTTTTGCACCCACCGGTTTCGAAATAGAAATTGGTACCAATGATCAAAATGCTTGTGATGGTGATATAGTTACCTTAGAATTGACAGAAATGATTGGCGAAACCATTACTGGTTTAAAAGTTCCGTTATTACAAGAACAATGGGCATTTTTTGATTTCGAATGGTTTAAAGATGGTATTAGCACTGGCGAGACAACAACCTCTATAGACATTAGTCGATCAGATGAGGATGCTTCTTATGTACTCAGAGCCGATCTAAGAACGGGTGAGTTTACCAATATTTCTTCAGATCCTATCACAGTAGCATTTATTCCAGATGATATTGTAATAGAAGCAAGTGCATTGGTTTTAGAAGAAGGCGGTTCCATAACACTTACAGTTCCTCAAAATGCTTCATATACCTACCAATGGTATAGAAAAGTAGATGACCAGGATGTACTGCTAGAGGGTCAAACCGCTAATACTTTAGAAGTAACAGAAAATGGGATTTATTTTGTAATTATATCATCTGCAATATGTCAGGCAACCATACCCGAGATTAATATTGGCGGTGTTGTTGGTGAAACGGAGATTATTCCTAATATAATCACCTTAAATAATGATGGCATGAATGATACTTGGTTGTTGCCAGAATCACTTTTTAATCAACAAGAAGTAGAGGTTACTATATATAATATCAGGGGTCAGGTTGACTTTACATCGACAAGTTATCAAAATAACTGGCCAATGGAGAATTCAAAATCACAGGGTAAAGACCCTATTTATTACTTTATAATCACAAAAAATAATTCCGTAGTTAGAAAAGGTTCAATAACGGTAATGAGATAATATATGATCAGAAAATTACTTTTAATATTTATCCTTATAAACTAAGTAAATTAGGAAATTGATTTTACTAAAAATTAAAGAGTAAATTCTTTACTAAATGATAGGATGTTTATCTGTTAATAAGTCAGTAGTTTTTTACGAAAATTTAAAATTTAAAAAGTTTGAAATTCTAAAAAAATCAACAGTCTTTCATCATGGTTTTATACATTTCGTCGGTAAAAATTGATTTTTTTAAGGCGATATGAGCTTCATAATCACGTCAAAAAACGTATGATTTGCTATTTTTTTTAAGAAGTTAGCACAAAGTATTATGAAAAATATGGGGAAATTATAGTTTTATTTAGAAACTAATATGATTTTTTTTGATGGGTACAATTACTTGATTAACATAATTTTATGTATATTGAGAGATGTTTCGGGGCTATATTTGAATTTAATTTAGTAAAGCAAGTATTAACAAGTAAGAAAATTATTACAAAAAAATAATAAATTTTAGTTTGATATAAATATTTAATTTATAATTTTATGTCTTGGTAAAAAATATATTAACAATATTATTAACAAGCGCCCCAAATCGCAGTGTTAATATATTATATATTCACCTTACTTTAATAAGTGTGATGTCATGAAAAGAGAACTTAACCGTATATTATTATGTACGCTATTAGTCGTTTGTACTAATAGCCTTTTTGCGCAACGCCCAATTGGTAAACCAGTATTACAAAGTTTTGCGGCCTGTGCAGATAATAGTTTTAATAGTTTTACAGTAATTGCTCCGCTTTCTCCGGGAGCTGCACTTCCATCAGACAATCAATTTATTTTAGAACTATCGGATCCCAGTGGTAGTTTTGCTGATGAAGACTTAGTACAACAACTTAGTACAGTAAATGGACCTAATAATGGGTCAGCTAGTGAATTAGAAATACGATTCGAAAACTTTGCCATCCCTACAGATGCGACTAGCGATACTTTTAAGATGCGTGTTAGAACAACTACTGCCGTACCAGAAAGTATTAGTGAATTATCAGATGATACTTCTATGCATTTTTTTAGAAATGATCTAGAATTATTTTTGAATGAAAGACAAGATGTTATTTTTTGTAATGTCACTTCTTTTACAAGAACTCTTACGATTCGGTTAGAAGATATTGATGATGGAAGTGCCGTAAATCCCGATGATTTTTCTTGGGATTGGTTTAAAGATGATGTACTTATCCCTGGAGAATCGGGATCTAGTATCGAGATATCGCAAGTAGGAAAATATTTTGCAAGAATCCCCCTCGGTGGGTGTCAAAACTTTTTTACATTTGAAGAAACTAATCGTGTAGACGTCTCTATTATAGACGTCTCTACGGTGTTTATAGAGACTCCTTCTCCCGATTTTTCTTTTTGTCCCAACGAATCTAAAATACTTAATTCTAGTATACAAGATACTAGATATACCTACCAATGGATTAAAGACGGAGAACCTGTTGAAGGAGCCGTAAATCCATCATATACCTTACCAGATAATAATTTTGGTGGAGAGTATACCCTAACTATTATGTTTAGTGAGGACTGTACGTTAACCACCAACCCTGTAACTGTTGTAAATGAGGGATCATCGATTACAAATCCCTTACCAGAAAATCTTATTATTCTACCTACTCAAATTATTACATTGCAGATAGAAACAGATGCTCCCGACGGTAGTGATGTAAGATGGTTTGTAGATACTAATTTGCAAAGCCAAGGCCCATTATCAGGAGGTATCAGTACTTTTGATGCGACTTTTGTGGGTCAATATAGAGTAGAAGTAGACGCTACAGATGCATGTAACAGTATGTTATTTTCTGAAACAGAGATTTTTGCACCTACCGGTTTTGAAATAGAAATAGGCACCAATGATCAAAATGCTTGTGATGGTGATACATTTACCTTAGAATTGACAGAAATGATTGGCGAAACCATTACTGGATTAAAAGTTCCGTTATTACAAGAACAATGGGCATTTTTTGATTTCGAATGGTTTAAAGATGGTATTAGCACTGGCGAGACAACAACCTCTATAGACATTAGCCAATCAGATGAGGATGCTTCTTATGTACTCAGAGCCGATCTAAGAACGGGTGAGTTTACCAATATTTCTTCAGATCCTATCACAGTAGCATTTATTCCAGATGATATTGTAATAGAAGCAAGTG